>JAABTR010000439.1 GCA_011389755.1 Deltaproteobacteria bacterium
GTAGACCCATTCTTTGTGGGGATCGTAGCGAAGCTGCGCCGGGACCACCACGTGGGAGAGCAAGTAGAAGGTCTCGTCGCCGGGCAGCGCCGAGAACTCCACCGAGCCGTTCGGCGAGAGCTCGTACATGAGCAGCGTTTTTGCGTTCTTCTTCTTTTGCTCAAAGGCGCTCAGCTCGTGCTTGGGCATGAGATAGAAACCCGAACCGGCGATGAAAAAGGCTATCGTCCCGATGATCACCGAGAAGGATCTCCACACCGCTTGTTTGGCCATGGGTCTCAATGAACAGCCCTTTCGTCTTGCCTTTTGCGAAGCAGGCAATGTCCCCCGAGCCCTGGGGCCACTGCCGCGCCGGTTTTTCCTTCGAGCATCATGGGGCCGAAGCCCAAAGTCGCGATGCAGCGCACCTTGGCGTTTTGAGCCATGACGTGCACCCGGGTCTCGCGGAGATCGACCGCGATGGTCGCGGCGGCGGGTCCGTGGGACAAGAGCCGCTCGTAGGCGGCGAGGTTCTTGTGGGCGGCGAAGTCGGCCACCAGCTCGGCGAGCTGAGCGTCTGGCAGCCGCGAGGAGGCCTGGGGACCTTTGCGCGGGTCGAACCAAGACGCCAGAGCCCCCGATTCGCCCAGCTCGTAGGGGATCTTGTTCGCGTCGAGGACGGCCAACAGGTTCTCGAGCTTCTCGCCCTCGTAGATGCTCTGCCTGCGCGCCTGAGAGACCCACAGCGTCGTATAGCGGCCGGGGTAGCGCAGTCGCACGAGACCCGCGAGCGGGTTCCCGAGCCCCTGAAGCCCGAGCTGCCGCAGCCCGCCCTTGAAGAGGGTCACCTCGCCGTCCTTGGCGAGCTCGTCGAAGAGGCGGCGGGCGGGAGGCTCGAGCTGATCCTTGTCGACGAGCTCGTCTCCTGTGCTGAGCATAAAGGGCGCGTCGAGACGCTCATCTCCTGCGCCGCGCACCGCGATGGTCAGGATGTCGTCCTCGGATCCTTCGGCGCGCAGAAGGGCGGCGAGCATCGCGTGGGCCAGCGTCCGCGGGGCGCTCATGCTCAAGATGTCGTTGCGCCCGAGGGGGTCGGCTCTGTACGAGGCTCCGGGGATGTACAGGGCACGGGAGCGGTGGCGATCGAACCGCCGCGCGGCGATGCCCAAGGTCCCGTTCTCGTACAGCGGCCGTGGGACGAACCACGCCCACGGCCTGGCCGTTCCCATTCGGAACACCGCGGTCCCCCAGCCCAAGAAACGGGTGTGACGGTGGTCCACGCCCTCGCGTTCCTTGAGGATGATGTAGCTCTGCTCGGCGCCGAGATCCGTGAACCAGATCACCTGGTACCCCAAGAAGCGGGCGATGATCTGCACCGTGCCCAGCCTCCTCGCGAAGGCGGCGTCCGGTTTTGTGGCCAAAAGGGCGAGGATTCTGCGAAAGATCTCGTTTTCGAACAGCTCGATCTCCTGCCAGGTCGGGGGCGTGTAGCCGCCGGAACCCACCGGATGGATGAAGTCTTTTTGCTCCACCACCCAGCGCTCGATGAGCCCTGTGACGCTGACCGGCAGCTCGAGCCGACCCACGGTGCCGCCGAAACGCTCTCTGGGCGAGGCGCGGTAGACCGTCTGCTCGTCGAGCCACAAGGCTCCGAAGGACGCAGAGGCAGCGGTTCGCCACAGGGCATTGCGCTCGGGCGGCTTCGACCAACGAAGCTCGATGTCTCCCAGCGCGCCCCGCAGCTCGTTGAGGGCAACTGAGTAGGGGAAAGCCTGCTTGACATGCCAGCCGCTGCGAGAGGAGGGCGCGCACCTTACTTGGATGAGATCCCGGTCGTCGATGCCTTCGTGGACGAGCTGGAAGACCGTCGGCTCTCCGCGCAGGGCATCGCCCCACTTCGCCGCTGAGCTCGGCTCGTCATAACCGGGCAGCAGGACCGCGCGCGCATCGGTCAAGCGCACCAGGATGAATGCCGCCTCGAGGACCAGCGGCTCGCTGATGGGGCGCGGGATCTCCAAGACGGGGCCTTTGGCCTTGGGGCGCACGAGGAGGGCGCCATGGCCTCTCCTGTCGGTGGCTGAGGCCGCCGCGTCGTGAAGCACGAGATACGGCCCCAGCTCGGGGTCCTCGCGCAGACGGCACGCGAGCTCGCAGCCGCGGCTGAGGGTGGCTCGCGCCAGCGCAGCTTTGCAGGTCCCTTGTGCGGTGGCGGTGTCCAGTGCCGTCAGCATGGAGTCGGCGCACGTCGAGGAGTCGTAGCGATTCGGCGCGGTGTGTTCCACCGCGGCTCCGAACAAGGTGTAGACCTTTGCCTCCAAGAGATCTTCGAAGAAGAGCCCCGGTGCCGGCTCAAAAGGTCCGGCGTCGCCCTCGGCGAGGGCGCCCGCCGGCTGAGTGAGGCGGTCGATGGCGTGCAGGCCGAAGGCCATGGCGCTTCCGAGCACCACGGCGTAAAAGGCAGCGTTGAAAGTGGGCAGGAGGACCACAAAGGGCTGGCGCTTTTGTAGGATCTTGACCCCGAGCAGGGATGGCAAGAGGTAGCCGAAGCCGAACAGATCGGTGGCGCTCAGAGTCGGCATATCCGGCAGCACCACGGCGATGATCCACTTGACCACGTAGCCTGTGAAGAACACGGCCGTGATCTTGCGCCCTCCACCGAAGTTGAGGCTGCGAAGGCCGGGCAGCTTGGTCAGGGCGAAAAAGAGCGCGGCCACCAGCATGGCTTCGACGAAGGTGGTGAGGATCTTCCAAGGAGAGAAAAAAGCGATGGCGATGAGGGCTGGCATCATGATGCCGTTGTAGTCCCAGCCGTAGCGCAGGTTGTATGAGGAGGCCAGCGTCGCACCCGTCAGCAGGATGATATACAGCTTCGGCGAGGAGAAGAAATCGAGGGCGACGTTTTCGTACGTCAGCTCGAACTTGCCCAGGTTCATGTTCGTGAAGGGGACGAGCACGAGGGCCAGCGCGGCATAGGTGATGATCGTCGCGGTGCCGCTCTGGAGGAGGCCTCGAGCCATGCCGGTCTTCCAGAAGGCGTTGGCGAGCAGCGGGACCAGCACCAGGCCGACCGAGAAGAAGTCGTTTTGGAGCTCGATGCCGGTCAGGGCCGGGATGAGAAGGCTCAGCCGCGGCAACACCGCGGACTCCATAACGAGGCGCACCACGACGGAGACGTACACGAAGAGCAAAAAACGCTCCCGGCCGAAGAACCTGGCCCAGACTCGGGCCTTGGCCCCGCGCTCGGAGATGAGCCAGACCAAGGCATAGGTGATGATCGCTTCGAAGATGATGGCGAAACCGGACTCGGGCAGGGTCAAAAAGACGCTCGCTAAGTAGCCGGGCACCACGTAGCCCACGAACACCCAGCCGAAGACCTCGGTGAAAATCAGCAGGGTCACGAGCCCGATGAGCACGGCGGTGATGATCGAGTTGTCCAGCGCCTGCTGGGGAAAGATCATCCATGAACCGTTTTCGAACATGCAGGCCCGTTCCTTCTAGAGCTTGTTCAGCAAAATGCTGAACATGGTCCCTCCCGACTTCGAGGTCGAGATTTTAAAGGGGATGTTTCCGCCGCTGAAGCTGCGCAGCCCATCGGACAGCGCGAGCGGAACGTCCTCCCACTGGTTGGTGTCGACGGCGCTGATGAGCTCCTCATTGGGAGTGGAGCTCGGATCGGTCACCATCACCTGGATGTTGCGGCCGTTTTCCTGGACGCTGATGATAATGTTGTGTCCTCGCAGGCAGGTGCGGATGCTGTCGGACACCAGAGACTGGAACCCCTGCTTGAAGCTGCGCCAGTCGCCGAAAGCCGGCGTGATCAAGTCGGGTGTCTCGAGCTCGATGCCGATGCCGCGCTTTTGGGCTTCATCGCGCAGGTCGCGGACGATCTCCTTGACGGTCGCCAGGGCGTCGTAAGGGGTCTCGAGCTGCCGCGACGGCGTGTGATCTATCCGCTCGGAGAGCCTCAGGAACTGCTCGAAGAGGCCGTAGAGCTGCCCCCAGGTCTCGTCCACCGCCGGCCCGCTCGGAGGTGCCGAAGGCATGCCCGCGATGGGAGGGGGCATGATCGTGTTGCGGGCGATATCCACCAGGTTTTTGCCCTTGCTCGACGCCAAGGCGAGGACCTGGCTCTTGAGACGGTCCAGCTGGCGGTTTAGCGAGATGTCTCCGATGGTGACGACGACAGCCGAGATTTTTTTGTCGTCGGATGGTTCATCCCCGGACTCCAGGCATATCCCGGAGGCATTTATCTCAAAGGTGGTCTCACCGCCTGGGGACGACCATTCCAGAGGCGGGACGTTTTCGCCCAGCACGGCCGCCTCCATGATCTGACCGACCGACGATGGGTCTTTGGACAAAAGCGAGCCGAAGAAATCGGGCAGGCGTTTGTTGAAATCCATGCCGGTGCGGCCCACGAAGTCCAAGGCCGTGTGGTTCAGGTAATAGATGTTGCCCAGCAGGTCGCTGACCATGATGCCGACCGTGATCTTGTTGAGGATCTGCCGGTACCTGTCGAGCTGGGCGCGGACCCCCGCGGTGATGGCCTGGGTGCTGACCAGTTCACCGTGCAGGGCATCTTGACCCATGAGAGACCGCAGCAAGGAAGACAAGAAGCGGTTGTCCCTGTCATCGGTCCGGGCAGCGATGAGGGCGCCGGCCATGAACTCGCCGGTGCGCCTCAAAAAGCGGCGGGTCCGCTCCGGAAGCTCGGCCCGCACATCGAAGACCAGGATGACCATGCCGAGCACGGCGCCGAAGTCGAAAAGCGGTATCCCGTAGGCGTGCTTGTTGTCGTCCTTCATGAAGCGGTCGAGGTATGCTCCATGGGGAGAAGACAGGGCGCCGAGCCAGGGCATCCGGCGGATATCCCGCCTCCTCTCCTGTATGTCGCCCTCGTCGACCTTTATGCTCAGATGGAGCCGGTAGTGGAACGCGGACAGGGGCAGGACGAACAGGTAGGCGCCTTGCACCGGCACGTAGTCTTCGAGAAAAGACACCAAGAACTCAAAGCTCGACTTGGCGGGCTCGCTGTTTTTTGAGGAGCCTGCGCGCACCCATTTTTCGATCTCGGAGCGCAGCGCCGTGTTGTTCGTGCGGATTTCCCGCAGCAGCACGCCGGTCTGATGGACGCTGTAGTAGACGTAGACACCGAGCACGAGCGTCAAAGGCGCGACGATTGGGACGACTGTGTGCAGAAAATACGCGGCGGTGACAAAGAGCGCCGCTCCGGAGGAGAGAGTCACCGCGAGCGCCGGGAGCCTGCGTCCGACCCGCACGCGGCTGAATCCGAACATGATGAGCAGGGCCACGAGCGCGATATAGACCACCCGCAACACCGGCTCCATCGGTAGCAGCGGGGGAGCCAAGAGGGTCAAGGCCGCGTGGATATGCAGCTCGGCTCGGCTCATCCTCTGCCCCCCGACGTGGATCGGCAGACCGGAGCAGAGCCCCGAGGTCGCGCCCAGCAACGCCTGCCGTCCTCTTGCGTCGGCCCGGCTGTAGTCTCCGGCGACGATGCGGCTTAAGGGCAGCACGGGGATCTGGCGGTCGGTGTCGACGAGCCGAATGGGCTCCTTGGGGAGTGCGACCAGGCAAGGCTGGTCCAGTGGGAAAGGAGGCGGCGAAGCCGACTTGAAAATTGGAGGAGTCGTCCGGCAGGTGTGAGACCTGCCCGGCCAAAGCTGAGCCCGGCAGGCCGGAAGTGAGCCTTGCGCCGTGGAGGCAACAAAATCGGCGATGCGTAGGCACGCGAGCGCGTGAGCCGCGGGAAAGCGGCCCCGAAAGAGTCCTCAATCCCGGGAGTCGAGGGCGTTCGCTCACCTGAAGACAGCAGCGGCGACCACCGATAATGGACGAGGTGTCGCAGCTCCCGGCGGGGTGGACGACCGTGGCGCGCGCGCAGAGGACGGCCCAGTAACCTGGGAGATCCCGGCCGTTCCTCGGGAGAGACCGGTGAAACCTCGCGCGGGGGCATTGGCTCGGACACGGACAGGCATGCGCAGTAAAGTGGGAATAGTTAGTTCACGAGCATGTGAATAGCTGAACTGTGGAACTCCGTCCCTGTGAACGGTCCCTGTGAACGTTGTGTGAACGTTGGGAGAGTGCTCATCAATTTGTCATGTTGCTAGTATTGATGCAGTTTTTTAATAGAAAACAGTGTAGGGGATTTATCGTTCCCAATTTTTCACTTTTCGGGTTGTCTTTCCAAATCGAATCGGATAGAACCTGTATCTTTGAGAGTGGCCATGGTCGCTCTTAGTATAACGCTCAATAATTCTTAGTTTTTTTGGAGAAAGAGCAGGGTAGAGGATTGCGTTCATACAAATGTTGCTTTGTGTTTTTTCTTTCGTCACGACATTTAAAGGCCTTATGTGTCAAAAGAGCGACGTCTGATTTTATATTCGAGTGAACCCTGATCTTTTTCTCAAGCGGAGGATAAAGAAGACAAATGAGTAAAGTCTTTTTGTTCGTAATTTTGGTAACTTTCGTGTCGACACTCGGCATCGGATGTAGCGATTCAGGCGGAGACGGCGGCAGGACGGACCAAGCGGGCACGGGCACCGACAGCGAGACGACGCAGCCGGGGGACACGGCCTCGCAGACGGAGCAGACGGACGATTCGGAGAACGAGGAGCCCGGAGGGGATACCGGCTCCGATTCGTTCACCGAATCCGGCGCGCCAGGTGACACCGGCTCTGAGACGGCCTCGGATTCTGGGTCCCAGGTCGAGGACAGCGACACGCCGAGCGGTTCTGGGAATGAAGAGGACACTGAATCCTCAGGCAGCGCGGACACATCGTCGGGGACTCAGGAGCCTGGGGTGGACACCGACTACGAGCTCGAGCCTTTCTCCTGCGAAGCGAAGAACATGGGCAATGTCGATCCGGGCTGGGATACCGACGTCAAGGAGTCGACCTGTACTGTGAACAGGGAAGCGGGCTCCACCTCGTGGGCGATACTCGGGACCGTGGTCTCCCCGGATGAGGTGATCTCGAGCGGGGTGGTCGTCTTTGACAGCGCGACCCGCAAGATCACCTGCGTCGGCGCGCAGGGCGAGTGCGATATCACCGGCGTCAGCACCATCGAGTGCAGCGACGCGATCATCGCCCCAGGGCTCATCGACACCCACAACCACGTGACCTACAACAGCCTGCCACGCATGAAGACCGACGGGATGCTCTTCTCACGCCGTTACGATTGGCGGGCATCGAACCTTTATTACGATTATCGAGACGGTAGTCTCAACAATGTTTGCGCCAACACAGCCATGTCCGAGGTTATGGCGGCTCTTGGCGCCACCACGATGGTTCAGAGCAATGGAAGCATCGATTACGACTGTGGTGATGGAGCCTCCGGCCTCGTGCGCAACTGGCTGAGCGATCGGCACGACTTCGAAGGCGTTTCGCCGCCGAGCGTCTGCCGCGCCATCGATGTGATGGACGGCTCCAGCGCGGATGACAAGTGCGACGGCCGGGACCGCATACACCTGCACCTGGCCGAAGGCGTCGACAGGTACTCGGCCTACGAGTTGTCCGCGGCTGAGAGCGCGGGTTACCTGCATGACGGCCTCATCGCTGTGCACGGCGTGGGCTTCACCGCGTTCGAGCTCGGCAAGCTGGCCGCGGCGGACGCGAGCTTGGTCTGGTCGCCTCGCAACAGCATTCACCTCTACAACGCGGGCCCCGACATCGCCGCGGCAAAAAGGCTGGGCGTCAAGATCGCGCTCGCGCCGGACTGGGCGCCCACGGGCGGCGTCAACATGCTCTCCGAGCTCAAGTGCGCCGACGGTCTGAACACGAACTTTTACGGCAAGGCGCTGAGCGACAAAGAGCTGGTGCAGGCCTCTACGTCCGTGCCCGGCGAGATCATGGGCATGGGGCGAGGAGACGCCATCCAGATCGGTCGGCTCGAGGCGGGATTTTATGCCGACCTCGCCGTGTTCGCGGGCGATACGAGCAAGCCATATCGGTCTATTATCGAGGCGACGCCCCATGAAGTGCTGGCCACCGTGGTGGGCGGCGAGGTTATCGCCGGACAAGAAGACGTCGTTGTCGCCATGAAGGGCGAATCTCACCCCTGCAGCCCGCTCGAGATGGCGGCCGGCGACAAGACCGTCACCCGCTACGTCTGTCTGAAAGACAGCGGCTACGATCAAACTCTCGATGAGCTCGTTTCGTTC
>JAABTR010000440.1 GCA_011389755.1 Deltaproteobacteria bacterium
GCAAACGATATGGCCCAAATGCCGAGCACGGCCAGCCCCAGCGCGAGCACCAGGACAGTGGCGACGCGGCGGGCGGCGTTGGGCTCGCCGGCGGCTGACGCGGGGCGAGATATCAAGGGCAGCCCGAGCGCCGTGACCACCAGCAGCGCAAAACCCAGCGGGATCATGAGGGTCGTGTCGTTGACCACCGCCCAGCCGGTCGCATTGAAGATCGAGTAGAGATACTGGCCCAAACCGAGCACGAGCACGGCCGGTCCCCACGTCCGGCCCATCCACCACGCCACGGCGCCGACGGCGGGTACGACAGCCATGAGGAGCTCGGCGATGAGGTGGAAGCCGACCACGGCGGTCTGTCCCCTGGGCGTCAGGAGCGCACCGAGCCCCGCCTGAGAGGAGACGGCGATGCGCAGGGCTGTCTCAGCCAGCGCCCAGGCCGTGATCAAAACGATTCGTGTCTCATTTTGTTTCGCAGGAGCCATGTCCGCGATCATCGAGCAAGCTGCAAAAAGGCGCAAGCCCCCGTCTTTGAAACTTAAAAGAAATGAAAAAGGTCAGGAGCGCGAGGCTCTCTTGCGGGCGTAGCGCCTGCGGGCGCTCATGGGGGTGACGTTGGCGAGCAAGCTCGCAGGCTGGGCCTGGACCTGCGGGGCCTCGGTCTCAAAGGAGACCTCTTCGAGCATGTAGGGGTAGCCTTCGAGATGGCCCCCTTGCCGCCGTGCGTCGATGAGCTGGCGGTAGTAGCCGAGCTGCCTCTCGAAAGTCGTGTCCCAGGAGAAGTGACGGGCGACGTACTGCCGTCCCCTTCGCCCCAGGGTCTTGAGATCCGGGCGGCTCAGCATCTCGATGGTGGCGCGGGCCACATCCTCGGCGGTTCGAGGAATCGTCACTCCGCAGCGGGCGCGCTCGACCCAGTCCCGCGCGGCGCCCTCGTTGGCGGCCACGATGGGCACGCCAGAGGCCATCGACTCGATGACGCTCAGACCAAAGGTCTCCCACGCAGACAGGCCGTAGATGAGATCGCTCGAGGCGAGCCAGCGGGCCATGAGATCTCGGGACTCTACGTAGCCCAAGTAGTGGCAGTCGCTGCGCTCGCCTATGAGCTTCTCGACGATGGGATACTCCGGTCCGGTGCCGGCGAACACGAACACCGCGTCTTTTTCCCTCGCGATGGCCGGAATGGCCTCCACGACCTGGCGGATCCCCTTTTCCTGCAAGAGGCGGTGGGGAAAGAAGACCAGCGGCCGGTCTCCGGCGCCGACAGACATCCTGAGTTCGGCGTCATAGTGCTTGGGGTGGAAGTGCTCGGTGTCGACTCCCAGCGGGCACTGGATGATTCTCTCGATCCCCTGATCTTTCAAGTCGGCGATGACGCAGTCCGCAGCCGCAAAGGTGGCGTCGTAGAGACCAAAAGTCTTGCGCGCCATGTACCAGCCGGCTTTTTTGAGCAGCTTGCCGACATGGGGAGAGATTCGGTTGCCGTAAAACTCGAAGTAAGCGCTCGGGTAGTGCGTGTGCCAGAAGCCCGTGACCACGGCGTCGAACTTTCGGGCGACCAAGCGCACGAGGAAGGGATCCACGTACGGGCCGCCCACTTCGATGAGGTCGGGCTCGACCTGCTTCAAGATGCGCTCGAGCTTGAACGGGTTGAACGAGTGGCGGTAGGCCTGCGCGCCCGGAATCGTGGGCGACTTCACGTGGAAGATTCGGGCGCTCCCGTGCTCCTCCACGGCGTCCTTGTCAGAAGGGACGATGAGCGAGTAACGAACATCATCGCGCTGACCGAGATGTTCGATCTTTTTCATGTGGTAGGTTCTGATGCCACCACCGGAAAAGCTGAAGTTGTTGTTGAAATCCACAATGCTGAGGCTCTTAGAAACAGATTGTTTCCCGCGTTCCGGCGTCTGAGCCGTCGGTATGACGGAAGCTCTTTTAGCTCGTTGCAGCAGGTTATTCATATCGCCTCCAAATTAACAAACTCAAAAATAACAAGGCGCACTTTGTCGCGAACCTCGACTCCCAATACGGGAGAGCTTGGTACTGCTAGCAAGAAGCGGACCAGGGGCTGCTGGTTTGGATAATGTTAAAAAAAACAAATAGATGCACTGATGTTGATTGTGTAGAGCTCATAGTATAAAGATACCTTTTGGGGATGGCATTTGTGATATATGTGAATGAAATCAAACAGATGACAAATATATATCGCAAGTCAAAGTGTGTGTGAATTGCCACGTTGCAAAAAGTATACATGTGTGCAATGGGGGCACAGTCTCGATTTCAGGCGGTTTTGGGAATGAGATTACGTGAGACGATGAGTGATGCTGGGGAAATCAGCCGAACTCGCACTTGACTAATCCGCTGTCTTGGCGGATCCGCATTTCATCGCGGGCCCTCCGGATGATGGCTTCGGCTTTTTCGAAGGCCGCTTGAGGGGAGAGCTTCAGCTTCGCCACTCCCTGTTCGATGGCTTTTTGGCCCACCGCGACCGCTTCCCGAGGGAAAACCTCCCATTCGTCCATATTTGGCAGGAGATAGTCCTCTTTGATGCCCTTGTCTTCGGCGACCTTTGCGAGCTCCCGAGCCGCTGCGATGCACATCTCGTCGGTGATCGTCGTGGCCCTGACGTCGAGCGCGCCGCGAAAGATTCCGGGGAACCCCAGCGAGTTGTTGACCTGGTTGGGGAAGTCGCTGCGGCCCGTGGCCACGATGCGCGCTCCGGCGTCCTTGGCCTCCCAGGGCCAGATCTCGGGGACGGGGTTGGCGCAGACGAACACGATGGCGTCACTGTTCATGCTCGCGATCCATTCTTTTTTAACCGTGTCGGGCCCGGGAGCCGAAAGGGCGATCATCACGTCGGTGCCTTCGAACGCCTCGGCCGGACCTCCCGTGCGTTTTTCGCCGTTGGTGATGTCTGCGAGATACGATTTCCACTTGTCGCCGGCCAGGTCCTCTCGGCCTTTGACGATAACCCCGCGGGAGTCGCACATGTAGGTCAAGGACGGGTCGACTCCGGCCTTGGCGAGCATGATGGCGATGCGCTGGTTCGACGCGCCGACGCCGAGCATACCGATTTTGAGTTTGTCGAGAGGCTTGCCGACGATCTTCGCCGCGTTGATGAGGCCGGCCAGGGTCACCGCCGCTGTGCCTTGCTGATCGTCATGCCAGACAGGGATATTCGCTTCGCTGCGCAGGGTGTCGAGGACGTCGAAGCACTTGGGTTTCTCGATATCTTCGAGGTTGATGCCCCCGAAGGTGGGCTGAATCTGTTTGACGAACGTGATGATCTCTTCGCTCGATTTGGCGTCGATGCAAAGGGGAAAAGCGTCGACACCACCTAAGTACTTGAAGAGCAGGGCCTTGCCTTCCATCACGGGGAGACCGGCGGCGGGGCCGATGTTGCCCAGGCCGAGGACGCGGCTGCCGTCCGAGACGATGGCGACCATGTTCGATTTTGAGGTGTGCCTGTAGACTTCTTCGGGAGATTCGTAGATCGCCTTGCACGAAGCCGCGACCCCCGGGGTGTACCAGATCGCGAAATCGTTGTGGTCCCGGATGCAGCACTTGGGGACGACCTCGACTTTGCCCTCGAAGAAAGGGTGCAGTCTAAGAGCGTCTTTGGCTGGTTGCTCGGCTTTCGCGATGAGTTCTTCCTTGGTCACTTTAACCTCTGACATGAATGGCCTCTCCTTGACTCGCGCAAAATCGTTTGATTTTTCGATCGTAAGGTTTACGAAAGCCGCCATTGTAGTCCCTTCGGGATCAAAAAACAGCCTCTATTTCTCATTAATGGAGAAGCGAATCCGCGTTCGCCGAGATCAGCGCCCGATGAGGTTCTCGTACCAGTAGACCCGGCCGTCGTTCACAGACGTCGTCACCACATCGAGGCGGCCGTCGCCGCTGATGTCGACGAGCTCCACATCGCCGGGCACGGTGAGGTTTTCGTTGCCGTAGTCGATCCAGTGGGTCGTCCAGGAAACCTGATTCGAGCTCACATGCCGCTCGAACCACGCGATACTGGGGGGGAGTTTGTTT
Source organism: Deltaproteobacteria bacterium (assembly GCA_011389755.1). Classification (GTDB taxonomy): domain Bacteria; phylum Myxococcota_A; class Polyangia; order JAAYKL01; family JAAYKL01; genus JAABTR01. The sequence continues at coordinate 4,030 of JAABTR010000440.1, forward strand.
TGCTCCATCATGGCGAGTCCAGAGATCAGCACGTCTTCGGTGCCGTCGGAGTTGATGTCGCCCACATAGATGTCGGTGCCCGAGAAGTTTTCGCGGATCATGTGCTCGCGCCAAGATGCGCCGTCGAGAGGTTGCTCGAACCAGCGGAAACCCCGCCCGCCGATGCGTGAGCTCAAAACGTCCTGTCGTCCATCTTCATTGACATCGAGCAAGTACACATCGAGAGGTAACGTGAGCGCGGCGATCTGTTTGTCTTTAAAAGCGAATCCGTCTTCTTGGGGAGTCACGTCGGTCCAGATCACGGCGTTCGACGAACCGTTTGCGTTGACTACGTCCGGCTGAGAGTCGCCGTCCACATCCCCCACGAACAGTCCGCCGCCGGTGTCCTCGTTCATGCGATGTACCTGCCAGGTCGCGCTCTGCGCCGATCCGGGGTTGACCAAGATGGCGCCTTTGGCTCCTCCGGCGACGATGTCCAAAAGGCCGTCGCCGTTCATGTCGACGAAATATATTTTGAAAAAGGCCTCATCCGGGGACTCGAGCAGCGTTTTGCGCGGCCATGGTTGCGTGGGATCTTCGGGGCCTTCGAACAGGTAGACGCCGCCGGGACCGTTTGACATCGGGCTTCCCGAAGCGACCGCTGCGTCCAGCCTGCCGTCTTCGTTGACGTCGCCGACGACAATGCCGTTCGCGGCTAGAATCGCAGCGTCCACGTCCGCCGAAGCCAAGATGTGCTTCGTCCAGGAGGCGCCGTGCCCTTCATTTTGGTACCAGGCCACCTCCGAAGCGTACTTCGTCGTGTGGTCGCTGCTCGTCACGAAGACATCCGGATCCCCGTCCTGCCCCATGTCGGCGGTGAAAAGGTAGATGGCGTTGTCCTGAGCGCCGATGGTGTGCTGGATCCAGGAGCCTTTTTTTTCGCAGACCTCTCCGTCGCCGAGGTAGCCCTCGTCGCAGACACACGAGGCCGCGCCGTCTGGGGTCCTGCACGAGGCGTTGTCCCCGCAGGTCAAATCATCGCAGGTCAGGGCGCCGCCGCTGCCACTGTCGGTGGCCTGGGGGTCGGCGTCGACGCCCTCCGAGCAACCAACCGCCGCCGCTCCGACAAAGGCAAGGGTGCGGACTGCTAAAAGGCGCTTCATATGAACAAAACGTACATCACCCATGGGTGTTCTCCTTTCGATTCCCCGCCGGGTCGCTGATCAAAGTCCACTCAAATCGTTACGTGACGCACTTTATCCGAAGTGGTGACTAAAAAAAAGAGCTTGGCTCCAGCCGGGCAATTTGAATAGAACTGTTTTAAGTTATGAATCTATTGAGTTTATCCCTTTGGGGATGTGGTCCACAAATTCCGGTGAGTCGCCGGAAGGAGGAGCTTCGATATGGATTGTTGTCGCAAAAACATTCTTGGTCTCATCTTTTTGATTCCGCTGATTTTGGGGGGTCTCGCCTGCGAAGAGGGAGATGACGGCGACGTGTCGGTCCCGGCTGATGAGGTCTGGCTCGATATCACGGTCGAATGCCCCGGCTGCGACGCGAGCGGCGATTTGCTCTTCTATGCATCGCCGGGTGCGACCGAGGGCATGCCCAGCTTCATCGTGCGGCATAAAAACCCCAGCTTTCCCGTAGAGAAGGTCGTCAAGAGCGCCTACGAGGTGCAAGACGAAACCAAGGTCAAGGCCATCCCCGAGGGACTGTACTCCTTCAACGCGTACCAGGATCTCAACGCAGCGGGCATGGCGCCCGACGCAGGGGAGCCCGCGGCGGTCGAGCCGCAGGTCATAGAGCTAAAAAAAGGTCAGCTCAACGCGGTGACTTTGGAGTTGGAATGATGGCCCCGACAAAAACAGCAGCGACCATCGCACTATTTTCTGTGTGCTGCGCAGCGGTCTCGGGCTGCTCAGACGACGCTCCCGACGCGGAGGAGACCGGCACAAAAGGCGTGAGCTCCCCTGTGGATCTCAGTCGCTCTCATGAGGGGGCGTTCGTCGTCTCGGAGGCCGTAGACAAAGAATCGCTGGTCGACGTGGTTCACAACTCGGTTCTAGATGAATTCGCCGTGTTTTGGCAGTCAGAGCCGAGCAACACGGACGGGGACATGAACTGCGAGATCATGGGGCAGCGGATCGCAACCGACGGCCGACTGGTCGGCGAGCCCTTCGTCATCTCGAGAGGCCCAAAGCTCAGGGTGGTGGTCCACGCGGTGTTCAACCCCAAGACCGAGCAGTACATGGTCATCTGGGGGCAGCAAAGGCAGCGGGTGGATGTTTTTTTGACCCTGCTGGATGCCGAGGGGAATCAGGTCAAAGAGCCCGTGCCCATCTCGGACCCCAGCGTGGATCAGGTTCACACCAACGTCGCGCTCAATTCAAAAAGCGGGGAGCTGCTCGTAACTTACAACGATTCGCGTGGCGGGGACGGCAACGGTGATATCTTCGCGATCATTTTAAATAGCGAGGCGGAGATCGTAAAAGATGAGTTCCCGGTGTGCTCCGCCGAAGGCAACCAGTTCAACCCGGTGGCCAAGTACAGCGCGTCTCTAGACGCCTACCTCATGAACTGGGAGGATTTTCGGTACGTCGAGAAGTGGACCGAGCCCGGCAACATCGTCGGCGCCCTCGTTTCGGCCGACGGGACCGTGCTCGCGGCCGACATCTCGATGGTGGAGGACCAAGGCGGCGAGGACGAAGGTGACCAGCGGTTCAACTTCATCGCATGGGACTCTAAGCGCCAAAGGTTCCTCGTGACGTGGGGGGACACCCGTCCGTCGTGGCAAAACGCCTCGATCGGTGGCAGGTTCATCGACGGCGAGGGCGTACCCATCGGGGAGGATTTCCCCTTTATCGACGGGCCGGGGGCCCAGATGATCGCGCACCCGATTTACGCCGCCAAGCGAGATCAGTACCTCGTGGTGTGGGAGCGCGACCCCAGCGATTTGGACGTGCACTATTTCATGGACATCGACGCCGAATTGGATGTTGCGGCCGCGTGGATCGACCCGGACGGCGAGATGGTCGGCAGCTCCATCTCTATCGCTGCGGGAGAGGTCAATGAGCGGTTTGCCAAGAGCGCCTACAGCCCCCAAAGCGACGCGGCCCTCATTGTTTGGCAGGCGGACGCGGGTCGCTCCGACGATCCAACCGGTCACATGACAGCCACCGGTGGAGATCTCGCCGCGGTCATTTTGCGTTAGGTGGTTTTTCCCTCTTTAAAGTCGGAACGAGCTGACCGATGGTCGCTTTTGCGACGCCGATGGATGTGTCTGCGGCCCCGTAATAGACGAAGATTTCATCGTCGATGTCGAGGGTGTCTTTGTCTGTTGCCGGGACGGCGCCGCAGGTGAAGACCACGTGGGGGACCCAGAAGTCGCTGTCGCTCACTTCGCCGACTTCAAAGTCGGACTCGGGAGACAGCACCGGGTTCGGCGACCGGTAGATGACCTTCGCCGGGTTGTCGAGATCCATCATCAAGACCCCGAGCCGGTACCACTTGTCGTAGTCCACGCCGTGGTAGATGTTGAGCCAGCCGTGCTTGGTCTTGATAGGTTGGGCCCCAGCGCCGACTTTGAGGCCGTCCCACATCATGCCCGGACGCGGCGCCACAAAGGTCTTTTGCCCCACCCGGGGCCAGGGCGTATCGAGGTTGTCGAGATACGAGACCCACATGGCGGGATCGATGCGATGGTACAGCACGTACTTCCCGTTGAACTTCTCCGGGTACAAGGCGGCGTCTTTGTTGGCCATGCCGGGGAACCCCAGGCCGTGGCGATGCCAGGCATCGAATTTGTGGGCGAGGAAGTCCTCGGCGCTGATGGAGGCCAGGCCGATCTGGGCGATTTTTACGTCCTACGCCGTGTAGAGCATGTAGAGCCGGCCATCGATGAGGGTGACGCGGGGATCTTCGCAGCCTTGGGACTCGGTGGCGCCCTCTGGACCGAAGATCGGTCCGGGCAAGCGCCCCTCGATGGTGTACCCATCCTTGGTCCAGGCCAGGCCGACGCGGGAGATTTTGTCTTCGCCGAACGCGCGGTACAAAATGTAGATTCGGCCGTCCAGGCGGATGGCGGCGGCGTTGAGGACATAACGGGACTCCCAGGAGTTTTTGGCGATCGGTTCGAGGA
>JAABTR010000441.1 GCA_011389755.1 Deltaproteobacteria bacterium
ACGGAGCCACCGCCGGCCAGAGCGTCGGCGTAGCGCTTTGGTGTTTGGCGACCATCTTAGGGCTACGAAGAGCCTGGCGCTGCGGCGGCGCCTGTGGCCTTGTCGGCCTCGCCCTCTTCGCGGGCACAGGCGCCGCAACCGAACGCGGGCTCGGCGAGCTCACCGTGGACTTTCTCGACGTGGGACAAGGCGACAGCGCGCTTGTGACCTTTCCAGACGGACGCCACTGGCTCATCGACGCGGCCGGCGCCTATGGGACCTATGATGCCGGGATGGCCGTGGTCGTGCCGGCCCTCAAGCGTCTCGGCGTCCACTCCCTCGACACGGTGGTGCTCAGCCATCCCGACAACGACCACGTCGGCGGTCTCTTCTCTGTTCTTCGCTCGATACCGACAAAGAGACTGTGGGACAACGGACAAGGTCAAGGCGCCGCCGGACCCGCGTACGATGCCGCCACGGCGGCCGCCGCTCAAACCGGGGTTCGCGTCGAACGCACGCCCGATATTTGCGGCGCGCACGCCGTGGGCTCGGTGACGGCGCGGGTCCTGCACCCGTGTGACGGGTTCGAGGGTGGATACGGTCCATCGGCGTCCTTCAACGCCAACTCGATCGTAATGCACCTGGCCTACGGTCAAACCTCTTTTCTCTTTACCGGCGATATCGACGAAGCGGTGGAGCGCCATCTTGTGGAACAAAACTCGAAGCTCCACGCCACCGTCCTCAAGCTCGCCCATCACGGCAGCAAGACCTCGTCCAGTCGATTTTTTCTACAAGCGGTCGCACCCCTGGCGGTGGTGGCCAGCATGGCGCCCCACAACACCCACGGGCTGCCTTCCCCCAGCGTCACTGCTCGGTTAAAAACGCTCGGCATCCGATTTTGGAGGACCGATCGGGATGGACGGATACGGTGCTCGAGCGACGGCCGGGTGCTGCGATGTCATGCCATCGCCTCGCGCCTTTAGCCGGATATCGCCTATAGTTACAAAGGAGGGTTTAAAAAAATCGCCCTGAGCGATGAGGGTAGACCCGCCCTAGAGGAGATCATGATCCCGGCGCAAATCCAGCCTCTCAGCTTGCAAATTCGACACCCCATCAAGGCCGCCTGCGCCGTCTTTGTCGCCTTGTCGCTGTGGGGCTGCGACTTTGGAACCGATGTTCGAATCGTGACCGTCTTGCCCAAAGAAGAGCCCGCGCTGCTCTCGGAGGTCGAGCTGCTCGAGGTCTGGCTCTTGCCTCAGTCCATGGGTGCCTCCGAGACGGAACGCTTCGAGCTTCAAAAGGGCGAACCGCTGCGCATCGAAAACCTGGAGCCCGGGACGTGGCAGGTCGAGGTCCGAGGATTCGACGCCACAAAAACCACCGAGCTCGTGTACGGGCGCAGCCGCAGTTTCGACATCGCCGGCAGCCGCGACCAAACGGTGCGCGTTCTCTTGGGCCGCGCCTTTGCCTTCAACAGCTTCGACCTTACGCCGGGCTCGAAGGCCGAGCTGCTTCGAAACCTGACCGGACACGCCGCCGCCGCGTATTCCGACGGCAACAAAAACCTCATCCTGGTGACCGGTGGAAGCCGAACCGGGATCGACGAAGGGCCGACCTCGACAGCGCTGGTGATCGACACCGAGGCCCTCACCGTCCAGAAGCTGCCGCCCATGGGGTGTGCCAGGACCGACCACACCGCCTTCCAGGTCGACTTGGGAGATCGCACCGTCATCGTCATCGCCGGCGGCGAGGCAGGCTGCGGCCCAAGCCTCGAGCTCTTCGACGCCGCCGCCCGCACCTTCGAGACCATCGAAGTGGGGTGCGCCATCGAAACAACCGCCGGAGCCGCGGCGGAGATCGCCATCGAGGGCGGGCGCGTCTTCCACACGGGAAACGTCATCATCCCCGGCGCCGAGGTGTGCCGTGTCAACCTCGACACCCATGAATCTGCGACGCGGGCTTCACTCGCCGAGGGGACCATCTCGGAGAAACGGCGGGTCGCGAGCGCCAACCCCTTCGGGCGGCTCTTGGTCCTCGACGGGCACTCACTGCTCGTCGATGACCTCCTGAGGCGACCGGTGGAGTCTCAGACCGGCTGCTACGATTCTCTCGCGGGTCCGGGCGAACGCACCTGGTCGCCCGCCGCCCGCTTCGGCGATCTGCGCATCGATTCTCGGACCGCCGAGCTGGTGCCGCTCAGAGACGAGATGGGAGACTTCTTCGCGGTGGGGCGGGCCACCGGCCTCGACGGCCAAGGCGGTGACGAGCTCAGATTTGCCCTTATGACCGCGAGCGAGTGCCGCGTCGACAGGGTGATCGAAGGGGCCTTGCCCCAACACAGGGCCACAGACGGCTTCACCTTGAGCGACATCGGCACCCTGGGCGACGCGCAGGTGATATTGATCTCGGGTGGCAAAGACCCTCAGGGCAATCCGCTGCGATCGAGCGCTCTTTTGTTCTCTCGCTTCTTAGGTGTCGATGGCACGGCGGTCTTCTCCACGTCGTCCGACCAGCCCGGCGGAGGATACGCTCCGAGGCTGGGCTCTGCCCGAGCCGGCCACGCCGCCGCGACACTCCCGGACGACTCCGTTTGGATCCTCGGCGGCGGTGCTCCGAGCGTGGAGGTGTTTTTTCGCGGCACCGCCGGTACAAAAAAATTGGACCCTCGAGCGATCGAGGCGCGCGCCCCCCTCGATGTCGCGCAGCATCCCCTCAAGAGGCGCACGCCGACCCTCACCGCCGTCACGATTCTCGACAACTCGATCAACGAACCGTCACAAGACGGTATTATAAATCCCAACGACGAAGAACCACCCGAGTCCAATCTCCTCGTCGAGCTCGTGACCGAGGCTCTGCCGGGGCTCATCTTCCACGACACCGTCGGTCGCTTCGCGTCGGAGGCCGACTTCTACTTCGGGCTCGCTCAACGAGGGATCGGAGACGAGCTCCACCCAAACAGCGAGGCGCGCTACCAGCAGGCTCATTGCCAAAGCATCCCTCTCGAGGAGCCGTCGAATATTCTGAGCGTCGAACGCACAGAAAAGGGAAACGTCTTGGTGGGACAGATCGACAGCAAGGGGGAGCTCGCGTCCCAGACCTCGTACACGAACATCGTGGACGCCGCGCGGGAGCAGATGCGCCGGCTGGCGGCCGGTCCACCGGGCTGCGCCTGGAGACAAATGCTCCGGGTGGGTCGAGACGCCGTTTTTCAAACCCAGGGCGCAGGTTCCACCGGGGGGCGCCCGACAGGCGTCCGGCTCTTGGTCTTCGTCACCGCCGGAGATGACTGCAGCCAGCGGCTCGTGCCGCCCCTCATGGAGAGCCCGTCTGAAGAGATCATCACGGACTGCACGAGCCCCGCCTTCGACCCCTACTTCGGCTTGCCGGTCCAAAACGAAGGGCAAGAAGACGCGCTCACCGACCTTCTGCGCACCCTGGCGTGGCGACCTGAGGATTTGATCGTGCTGCTCGTCGGCAATCCGAACGCGAACAGACCTTGCCATCTGGACACAAACGGAACCGAGCTCGTGTTTCCCCGCAGGCTCGCTTCCATCGGCGATCGCGTCGAAGCCGGCGGCGGAGCGTTTTTGGAGATCGACGCCTGTTTGGACTCGGGGCAGGATGCGCCATCCTTCGCTCAGAGGTCCGAAGCCCTGACGCGCGAGATAGAAAAGGGCCTCATGCCCCTTTTACAGGCCGCCGACTTCGCTCAATCCTGCGTGCCGGCCTGGCTCACAGATATCCGGCCCACCTTCGAAGACGACGAGCAGCAGCACCACCCGCTGCCCGTCCCCATGAGCCGCAGCGCGAAACAGCGGGCCCTCGCACAGACCGTAGAGGAGGCCGTGTCGGCCCACTGCCGCATCGTGCTGCACCGTGACAGCGACATCGAGAGCGCCCCTGGGGGAACCTCTCGGGTGTTTCACCGCTTCGCGATCCCCTTGAGCGCACAAGCCTCCCATTGGCGCGTGGTTCCGGACGCCGAGCTCGATGATGCGTGCGAGACCGGCTGGGTCGTCTCGCTCGCCCATGATAAGATCGACGAAGGGCCTTCGCCCGAGGAGTTGGCCGACGATGTGGAAATTCACTGCCTTCGCTAGCGCGTTCGCGCTCCTCTTCACCTGTGGCCCAGCTCACAGTGAGGACGGGGCCG
>JAABTR010000442.1 GCA_011389755.1 Deltaproteobacteria bacterium
ACACAGCGCCGCTCCGCGGTCCCGCCGATGCGGCCGCGGACAGACCGGCTGCGCGCGCTGGGCCCCGCTCACGACGCCCGTTTCGTCATCTTCGGTCGCGTTTTCCGCGAAGGGGTGGGGGATGTGCTCGAGATCACGGTGCTGGACACGAGCCTCCCAGAGCCGGCCCGAGAGCGGGTGCCGCTGTCCGGCTCGAGCCAGTGGATGGTCGAGGTCCGCTTGGCCCTGTCTCGAAGCCTCCCCTCGGCCCAGCCCACCCCAGCCGCAGTGACGCGCGGTCCTCGGTCGCCGATCGCCGTCGGACCTGGGCTGCCCGACCAAGGGCAAGAGGCCGAAGACGCTTCGCCTGCCTTCTACAAGCGCTGGTGGTTCTGGACCGCCGTCGGGGTCGCCTTGGCAGGAGCGGCCGTCGGCGCGGTCGCCGCTTACTCGGCGGCCAACAAAGACTCGAGCACCGCGGTCGAGATCGATCCTTGGAAGACGGGAGCCGAGTGAGCTCTATCTGAGGCTCTCGGTGACCCGCTTGTGCTGCCCCGGCTTGACCGTGAAGACCACCTTCTTCGTCAAATTTCTCACGGGATTGGTCATGACCAGGACGTGCCGTCCGGGGGAGAGCTCACGACCGAGCACCGGCGTGTTCCCGATGGCGCGGCCGTCCAGAGTTACGTTGGACCAGGGCGTTGTGTTGACGCTCAAGATAGCCGTTCTCCTCCTGACCGAAGCAGGTGCCTTCGGAGCGGGCTTTTTCCTCTCGAGGGTCAGCTCCACGCGACGCTCGGCCCCGGCTTCGACCTCCACCTGCCGCTCCTGGGGCTCATAACCCTTGTGCGCCACCCGCACCCGCAGCGGCCCCGACCTCACAGCCAAAGAATCCAGGGGCGTCTCGCCCTTTTCCACCCCTTCGACAAAGACCCGTGCCCCCGCGGGTGAGGAGGTGACGGTCAGGCGCCCCGGACGCCGCTCGAGGTCGATCGCCAGCCGCCGCTTTTGTCCGGGCTTCACATCGAGGTCCAGGCTCCAGGCGCGGTACCCTTTTTTTGTCGCCTCCAGGTGGTGGCTCCCCGGCTCGAGCTGCAACTTTTCCCGGGCCTGGGGCGGGATGGACCGGTCGTCCACCCGCAACGCCGCGTCGACAGGCGAAACAACCAGGGTCAGCTCGGCCGGCGTGAGCTCACTGCCATCGGCCGGTGGCGTCGACGCCGGGTCGGTCTCTAAAGAGGAGGTGGTGGCGGGCTCGGCGCCGGGCAGCGACCACATGGCAAAGCCCGCGGTCACCGCCGCTGCGAACACCGCGACCACGGCGATGAACCACATCCAGAAACGGGCGGCTTTTTCCGCAAACAAGCTGCGCGTGATCGCCGTGGCGACACCTCGCGGGGTGACCTCGCTGTCTTTTAGGCTCTCTTTTTTTCCCGCCCGCGTTTTTGTGCCCTCGGGCGGCTCGTTTGGAGGTCGCGGCGCCAAGGCAGCGGCCAGGTGCTGCTCGACGTGGTCCGAGAGCATGTCCCAGTTCTCACCCGGAGCAGCAGAGGTGCTCACCTCCCGGACGAACCGGCCGAGCTGGGACGAGGTGGGCCTTTGCCCTCGCTGCATCAAGATTTCGCCGATGGCCTCCTGAAAAGCAGCCGCGTCCGCGAACCTATCGTCCGGGTCGGCCTTCAACGCTTTGTCGACGAGCGCGTCGAGCCTTTCATCCCCCACCCGGACTCGGCCGTCTTTGAGTTTTTGGCCGGTGAGCAGCTCGTGCAGGACCGCTCCGGCCGACCAGATGTCTGCCCGGGCGTCCACGCGCTTGCCGGCGGCCTGCTCGGGGGCCATGTACCCGGGCTTTCCCTTTATCACTCCGGTGCGGGTCTCGTATTCCCTGGCCATAGAGCGGGCGATGCCGAAGTCGAGGAGCTTGACCTGGCCGTCGAGCGACACGAGGATATTTGCGGGGCTGACGTCGCGGTGGACGAGCTCGAGGGGCCGCCCTTGCTCATCGCGTTTGTTGTGCGCGTAGTCGAGCCCTTCGAGCACCTCATTGACGATGTGGAGGGCCAGCTGCCACGGCCAGGGTTTGTCCACGATCTTGGCCCGACCGCACAAGACGGCCAGGTCCTGCCCTTCGACGTGTTCCATGGCCAGATAGTAGTAACCGTCGATGCAGCCGAAATCGAAGACGGGCACGATATTGCCGTGGACGAGCGAGACCCCGAGCCGCGCCTCGTCGATGAACATGGCCACAAAGCTCAGATCGGCAGATAGCGCGGGGTGGATGCGCTTGATGACAAAATCTTTTCGGACACCTTTGCCGTGGACCGCCCGGGCCCGGAATATCTCCGCCATCCCGCCGACGGCGATTTTGTCCAGCAGCTCGTAGCTTCCAAAGCGCTCTCCCATCGCCGGTGAGTTTATCACGCCGGACATGGAAAGGACGCATTTTTGAAAAACGTGACGTATTCTACTAAAAAGTGAAAAGATGCGATGTTCGGATTTTGAAAAACACGGTGCTTGAATAGATATTGACCACCAAAACTGTGCGGGTACCCTTAGACGGTGCTTCGAATGCGGTAAAAAAAGACGCATCGTGGACTCGGGCGAGTCCCAAAGGGACAAATAACATCCGAGGCCGCGAAACAAGGGAGACGTTAAAATGAGCTCAACTGCCAGATTCCTGCCGCTCTTGGCGATGGCATTCCTATTTTTATTTGGCTGCGAAGTCACCGAGGAGAAGCTCGAGCTTTGGAAAGGCACTCAAAACGGCCCGAAGAAGCTCGCGAGCACAGTCACCGACACGGACGTGCCTCTCGAGCTGCGAGCAAAAGCCGCCGTGGCGCTCGTCGAGATCAACTCATGGGATCTCTTTCGGGAGTCCTTCCAAAAAATGGACAAGGCCCAAGCCGCCGAGGTGGCGAACGCGGTCGCCCCGACCCTCGCCGGCATGGTCGAAAATCAACAAGACCAAGCCATCACCAAGATCCAGGTCGACGCCAAGGACGCCCTTTTCATTCTGCTCGACCATGTCTCCAATGACGGCATGAAAGCCGCCCAAAAGGCGCTCATATCCTGGTGCGTCGGGGATTACAACATCAGAGCCATGGCCGGTCAGTACAATATTCGCACGGTCGTCAAGAAGATCGGAGCTCCCGCGGCCGAGGCGCTCGTCCAGCTGCTGGACGTCGACCAGATCGTGATAAAGTACGTCGCCGAGCTCATCAGGGAGGTGAACGACCCCGATGTCTTGGCCAAGGCGAGCGCCCACCTGGCTGAAGAACTCAAAGGCAACATCGAGAAGATCCAGGAGACCCATCTCGTCTCCGCCTCGATCATCGGGGGCGATGCCACCGCGCAGGCCCTGCTCGACATCGCCGGCAATGAGAAGATCAACGAGAAACTCCAGCGGTTCGCGCTGAGGGCGTACTCCGAGGGGATGAACACGGGCAACATCGAGCCGAGCGGCGCACAGATGGACACGCTCTTCGCCATCGCCGAGAACTCGAACTTCGACCAATACCACAGGGAAGAGACCTACTACGTCATCGCCCAGGCGGGCCGCGAGCAGGACATCCCCAAGTTCCGCAAAATGCTCGAAAACAAGGATGATTTCTGGCGCGCAGTCGCATTTCGCTGCATTCTAAGGATGGATGGCGAAGGGCAGTTGGAAGAAGCCATCACCGAGCTCGAGAAAAACGGCGGTCTGAGCAGCAAGAAGCAGTACGAGGAGATCACAGAACGGATCACGTCGTTTCCCACGCTGTTGCCGAAGGTTCGCGAGCTGCTCAAAAGCGCTCATCCGATTGTCCAGGCGGTGGCCGCTAACGTCTTGGCACAAATCGGGAGCCCAGAGGACGCCGCGGCTATCGGAGAGCTGACCGAAAGCAAGGAGAGACTGCCCAAGGGAACCGGTTACAAAACCCTGGGGGA
>JAABTR010000443.1 GCA_011389755.1 Deltaproteobacteria bacterium
TTTCCAGCACCACACCGGAATCACCCCGCAAATGGCATACCCCTTGCTCTTTCTCAGCACCGGTGCGCACCGAAGACATGTAGGACGTCCTTCGCACGCCAAACATTTTAGACAGGAGCCGGCCGCTGGCGGCGTTCGGCCCTTGGCGTCGTCTCTTGACGACAAGGAGGACAAAAATGCTTATCGCTCGCCTTACTCGCTCGAAACCTCTTCGCTCCCGCGCGCTTCTATTAACGGTTATCTTTACCGGCCTGAGCGCCGCCGGCTGCGAGCTCGAAGGCGGGCTCAACGACAATCAGATCACCCCGGGCAACAACCAAGACGGCGTCGACTTGAAGTATGGCGAGATCGCCATCGATCCCACCGGCGACTTCTTCATCTCCAAGACCGGCGACTGCCTGCTCCACGGCGAGCTCGATCGCTCCACGGCCTGCACCCTGCCCGGAATCAGCCGCCCCGAGCGGCTCGCGTTCGGCGGGCGCGGAGAAATATTCGTCACGACGACCTCGCGAGGAGGCAAGATCGTCGCCTACGACGTGGCGAACAGGCAGGTGCTCTGGAAGCTGGACGCCGACGTGGACCCCTACTCGGAGTTCGGCAGCCTGCCCCGGCTCGAGGTGAGCGAAGACGGGCGGTACCTCATCGCGGCGCAGCGAACGAACGTCAAGATCATCGACGCCGTCCGCGGCGAGGTGGTGCGCAAGGACATCTTCGACCGGAGCATCGTCGACGTGGATCTCCACCCGGACGGCGATCGGGTCATCGTCACCTTGAACCACGAGTGGGAAGGACGTGTCCCGACGACGAAGATCGCCGTCATCTCGAGGGCCGCCGGGACCGTCCAAACCATCGAGGCCCCCAACTGCTCCGACGAGCTCATCGTCGCGCCGGACGGCAAGACGGTGTTTTTGGCTCCGACCACCTGCACCCCGCCCGAGTCCTCCGAGTCCCACGATCCGGTCTCGGTCATCGACCTCGAAAAGGGCGAGTTCGTGCGCAACTTGCCCGGCTTCGGCCCGGTGGCCATCGCCCCGGACGGCTCCACCCTGGTGGCCTTCATGGACATGGAGGCCCTCGACGAGAGCCTGTTCGGCGAGCTCGGCGAGATCCCCCCTGCGACCAGCTCCCGGTACCGCCTCATGTTCATCCGCTTTGCCGACCTCAAGTTCGAGTCGGTGGAGGTAGGCGAGCAGCTCCCGCGCTACGCCCTCACCCCGGACGGCCGCATGCTGCTCGTGGACAGCGACACCTGGTTCGAAGACGGACGCGTCCGCATCTTGAACATGGACAACAAGGTGATCTCCCCGGTCGCCGGCCCGGACGTGCGCCTCGAGAGCTTCGTCCTCACCTCCGACTCGAAGCGGGCCTTGCTGCTCGACAGCGGCCTGTACGAGCTGAGCATCGACGCCGCCCTCGTCGAGTCCATCGGCCTTTTGTTTACGCCGAGAAACCTCAACATCACGCCGGACGACAAGCGCCTGCTCCTGCGGGAGAGCGACAGCCGCCTGTGGGTCTACGACGTCGAGACCCGCTCGGTCACGCACGAGATCCACACCTGCGCGGCGACCGATTGATTGGGCAGACACATAGGTCTGCCCCTACGACGAAACCGAATCGATGGCGGTTGGGCCGCACATATGTGTGCGCCCAGTCAAACCTCACTTTATTTTTTTGAATTCATCCGCGGTCAGATGCTCAAACAAAAAGCCCCTCAGCCTCTTGCCCGCCCGGCGCTCCATGTCCCGCAAGAGGTTCTTCGGGGCGGGTTCGGTGCCGAGCCGGGCCAGCGGGTAGATGTGCGCGCGCTCCTTGTCCCCGATGACGATGGCGTCGCCACCGGGGGCGAAATCGAGGGCGAGGCCTTCTCGGGTATCGAGGACGATGAGCGGCTCGCCGGTCCGCGTGGACCACAGCCGGACCGTGCGGTCATCGGACGAGGTGGCGAGGAGTTTTCCATCGAACGACACCTTGGGATAGTTCACCCACTGGGAGTGTCCTTCGAACCGGCGGAGCATTTTTTTGGTCTCCACATCCCACGCCGTGGCGACCGCGTCCTTGCCGCTGGAGTACAGGGTCCGGCCGTCGGGTGAGAAGGCGACTCCGGAGACCCAGTCAGCGCTCTCGATAAGCCGGAGCTGCTCTTGGGTCTGCGCGTCCCACAGCCGGATCGTCTTATCGTACGAGCCGGTGGCTATTTTTTTCCCATCCGGCGAGTAGGCGACCGCCCAAATCGCGGCCTCGTGCGCGTCGATGGCAAAGAGCTGCCGGCCCGTCTCCAGATCCCAGCCCAGCACTGTGCTGTCCTCTCCGCCGGTGACGGCGGTCTCGCCGTCCGGGGAGATCGCCACGCAGGCCACCACGTCCTCGTGCCCTTCGAGCTGCCTGCTCGCGTGCTCTCCACCGAGGCTCCAGACCCGCACGGTCTTGTCTGCGCTCGTGGACACGAGCCGCTTTTCGTCCGGGGAAAACGCCACGGAGTAGACGATATCGCTGTGGCCCCTGAGCACCTCGAGCTCGTCGCCGGTGCTCGCGTCCCAGATGCGGACGGTCTTGTCCAGACCCGCGGTGGCGATGCGCTCGCCCGAGGGCGCATAGGCGGCGTAGGAGATCCTGTCGTCATGGCCTTCAAGGGTGACGATGTCGCTCCTCAGCCGCAGCCGGCGCACCTTGATGGTCTTGTCGTAGCTGCCCGATACGAGCGTCCGACCGTCCGGCGAATACGCGAGCGCCATCACGATCCCCTCGTGCGCCCCTACGTTTAAAAGGAGCTGACCCGAGCTGGCGTCCCAGATGCGGATGGTCCGATCGACGCTTCCGGTGGCCAAGGTCTGCCCGTCCGGCGAGTAGGCCACCGAATAGATCCTGTCTCCGTGCCCTTCGAGAGACGAAACCCGCTGCCCCGAGGCCGGGTCCCAGACATAAGCGCGGTTGTCGAATCCTCCGGCCGCGATGCTTTGCCCGTCCGGCGACCAGCTCAGAGCCCAGAGGCGATCGGGAGACTTCATCACACGCTTTGGACAGAGGCACTCGAGATCCCAGACATGCACTGTCCGGTCGGCGCCGGTCGAGGCCAGCGCCTGACCGTCCGGTGAAAACGCCACACCGGTGACCACGTCGGTGTGCCCCTCGAGCCGCCCGGCGAGGGTCATGGTGCTCGTCTTCCACAGCTGCACGCTGCGACCCTCGCCGCTGCCCGCCGCGAGGGTTTTGCCGTCCGGCGAATACGCGACGGCCCAGACCCTCTCTTGAGCGCCTTTTATGGTGTGCACGAGCTCACCGGTTGAGACCCGCCAGACTCTGACCGAGCCGTCGAGCCCACCCGAGGCGAGGAGATCTTTCCCGGGGGCAAAGCTCAGCGCCGCGACCGTCCCCTCGTGACCCTCGAGGTGCCGCAAAAGTCGGCCTGTCTGCGCGTCCCAAAGGTATATCTTTTTGTCCGCCCCGCCCGAGGCGATGACGTGGCCGTCTCGAGAGTACGCCACGGCGTAGACCGCGTCCGCGGCCTCGAGGATGTGCGCGAGATCGGCGCTCGGTCTGAGCTCGGCGAGAAAGATCTTCGAGGCCGCCGCGGCGCGCAGCTGCAGCGCATCGGGATACCGCTCGCTGAACCGCTCCGTAAAGTGAGGCCCTTGGGGGCTCGCCGGATTGTTGAGCAAAGAAGCCGCCGCGTCGATCGCCGCGGACATAAACTGCCGGTCGGCTTGACGCAGACCGGCCTCTCGATCCAGCCCCTGAGCCATGTGAAAGTGAGCCAGCCTCTCCGAGGCCTGCTCTTTGGCGCGGGCCTCTTTTTCCCGTCGCAGGGCGAGCTGCTCGTGGGCGACGGCCTCCACCATCTTCTCGTTGGACTGGCGTTCGGCTCGGTAGGACAGCGACACGAAAACGAGGGCAAAGATTCCCACGAGCAACACGACGCCGGCAGCCGCGATGAGGGTCTTATTTTTTTTCGTGAATCTTTGAAGGAGCTCAAGCGACGAGTAGTCGTAGACCTCCACGCGTTCGCCGGACATGAAGGCCTCGATCTCGGAAGCGATCTGCCCAGCGCCTTGAAAACGCTCGTTCTTTTCACGCGCGAGCGCCTTGTGGGCGACGGCGACGAGCTCCGAGGGAGGAGCTCCAGGGCCTTGTGGGATCGGTGGAATCGGCTCAACGAGCACCTTGCTCATGATCTCGGCGCCGCCTCGCCCCTGGTACGGCGGACTCCCCGTCAAGATCTGGTAGAGCACCGCGCCGAGGGCATAGACGTCGGAGAGCTCGTCGACCTCCGTGATCTTCCCGGCCGCCTGCTCCGGGGCCATGTAGGCCGGTGTCCCCAGGGCCGAACCGTCCACAGTGCCGTGCGCGTCTTGATCGTCTTCTGATCTGAGAAGACGCAGCGCGTCGTCGTCTTCGCCTCGGACCTTGGCGATCCCCCAATCGAGGACCACGGTCTCGCCAAACTCTCCGATCATGACGTTCGAAGGTTTGATGTCCCGGTGAATGACATCCTTGCTGTGGGCAAACGCGATGGCGTGGCAAATATCTCGAAAGTGGGGCAGGAGCTTGAGCCGGTCGTCGAGGGTCTGTGCGCCGTTTATCGCGTCCAAGAGCGTTCGGCCGCGGACGAGCTTCATCGTGTAGTAAAATGAGCCGCTCTTTTTGAGCCCGATCTCGTAGACCGGCACAATGGACGGGTGCTGGAGCTGAGCCGTGATCCGCGCCTCTCTCAAAAAGCGCACCACGCGAGAACTTACGGTCGCCGAGCTGCGGTTGTTGACAAGCGGCAACGAGCCCGACAAAAGCTCCTTTACGGCCACGTCACGGCCGATATGCCCATCCTGGGCCGCAAAGACCCGTCCGATGGCGCCGCGGCCGAGCTCCCCGCGAAAGCTGTAGCGATCTGGGCACTCCGGCGTGGCCGCGATCCCCGAGACCGACGGGTTCACGGACGGACGGGTCCGATATCCCTTTTCAGCACTTGAATCGCCCGTGTCCCCCGAGGTGGGCCGGTCGCGAGGTCCCCGAGCGTCCACGGTCCGCGTCCCATCGTCGCCCCAGCCATCTTCAGCGTCGGCGAAGGTCGCCTTCATGGTGACTATTTCGAGCTTTTCGATCCCGATGACATCGGCGAGGAGCTCCAGGTAGCTGCTGCCCGGCTCGGCTTCGAACCGGCGCTCTATCTCGTCGACCTCAGCGGGGTTGAGAAACCCCAGCTCCAGGGCCAGGTTTAAAATACGGCGAGCGTGGTTCGATGACTCTTCCAACACAAATACAATTTGTCTCAAACGCGAGCCGGGTCAACGCGCGCGCTCCCCTACAAAGGCCGCTCGAGCTCTTCGGGCTGCTGCTCGAGCTGCCCGCGCAGCTCCTCGTGTTCCTGCAGCGATTGCTGGCGCGCCTTATCGGTCTCGCTCTTGGCGTGGTGCGCGATGGAGAACCCCGCGGCAAAAACCCCCGAGATAATGACGGCGGCCAGAATATCCACGGCGCCCAGCACGATGCCGGTTATCGCCACGGCCGGCCTGTTGCCCTCGCGTCTCATGCCCACAAGTCCCAAAACCACGGCGACAAGAGGGACGCCCGCGCCGATGCCGAGCCCCAGAGCCCAGACGGGCCAGACCGGGATCTCCATCTGCCCGCCCGCGGCCGACCCGGCGATCAAGGCGCCGGCCCACCCCGCCCCGAGCACGGGCCCGAGCCAACAAAAAACCGTGAGCCCCAGAATCCCGAGTATCAAAGCAATGATAGCCATCTCGCTCCCTTTCGCAGGGAGCCAATGTTACACGTCTTTTGCCGGCACAGCGCTCTTTTTTTGAAAGGGTTTCCAGGAGGGGACTAGCCGTGCGTTCGAAGGAGAACCGAGGTCGGCCTCCTTAGCGCACCACGCTCCACCGGCACACGTCGCTGCAACCGGTCTGCCCGTCGCACTCTTCGCCGAACTCCTCGCTGATCCGCCCGTCGCCGCAGTACGGCGCGTCGCGGCAGGTCACGTCACACAGGCCCTGCCCGTATGGGTCGACCTTGTTGTCAGCGCCCGCGTCGCACTGCTCGGTGCCGTTTTTCTCGCCATCGCCGCAGTAGTCCGCGAGCTCGCAATCGGGGCTGCAGGTGCCGTAGCTGCCGTCGTTAACGCCGTCGTCGCACTCTTCGCCTGCGTCGCGGACGCCGTTGCCGCACCGCACCCGGCAGGTGGTGTCGCAGTTGCTCGCGGCGGTCCCGTTTTGGTCGCCGGCGTCGCACTCCTCCCCGTCGTCCAGCTTGCCGTCCCCGCAGGAGGGCAGCTCGATCCACGCGCTGCAGTCGAGCTCGCACGAGCCGGGCGCGCCGCTGTTCACACCGTCGTCGCAGCCCTCGCCGTCGGTCACGGTCTTGTCGCCGCAGTAGCGCACGGGCTTGCAGATGCTCGTGCACAAGCCCTCGCCGTCCGCCACGTATCCTGTGGACACGTTTGAGGCGCCCTCGTCGCACATTTCCCCGGCAGA
>JAABTR010000444.1 GCA_011389755.1 Deltaproteobacteria bacterium
TTGAGGCCGTCGTCGCACTCCTCGGGCCCATTCTTGATGCCGTCGCCGCACCGGGGGCCGAAGACGCAGCCTTTTTGATCGCCCACCGCCGGCAGGCAGCCGCCGTAGCCGCTCGAGAAATTGCCCTCGCCGGGATCGCACTGTTCGCCTGCGTCGATCTCGCCGTTGCCGCACTTGAACAGGCACCCCACATCGCAGGTGCTACCCGGGCTGCCGTTGAGCGCGCCGTCGTCGCACTGCTCGCCCGCGTCGAGGGCGCCGTCGCCGCAGCGGGGTTTGAAGGTGCAGTCCGCTTCGCAGTCGTCGCCGCCGTCGCACTGCTCGATGCCGGCGGCGACTTTGCCGTCGCCGCAGTAGGGGGCAAAGACGCACCCGGTGGCGCACGCCGTTTGAGGCCCCGGGCCGTAGACAGCGTTGTTGAACCCATCGTCGCATTCTTCGAGCCCGTTTTGAACTCCGTCGCCACAATACGCCGCGAGCTTGCAGCCGTTTTCCGGATCGGAGCCCGCTATGCAACCTCCGTAGCTGCCGTCGTTGCACAGCTCCCCGTCGTCGCAATGGCCGCTGGTACAGCTCGAACCGTCGCTGCACACGTCTCCAAAGTCGCACTGTTCGTTAGAGGCTTTTACCCCGTCGCCGCAATTGCTGCTGCACTCCGAAGGATTGCCCGCAAACCCCGACAAAGTAAGGGTAAAATTGGAGCCGCCCGTGTGTCGCTCCGCGTGAAACAACACAATCTCGTAAACATTACCCACTTCCAATCCAATCTGAGCAGCCAGCGTCGCATCGAGCGTGAAGTTTGCCGTTTGGGGTGAGTGAAGTCCGCCCAAATCCAACGCCAGATGGCGGTTGATAAAAACCCACACATCGTCGTCCCCCGAAAACTCGAGAAACTCATCCCCTTTAAACTCAAACCAGTAGCGCAGCTCACTCGTAAATCCGAAATTGCGTCCACTAGACGGTGCTTCCAATCCGGCCGCCACAAATCCATCATTATTCAATGGGAAAAAGGCGCCGCTTGAAAAGCGGTATGTCCCATTTGCCTGAGCATTCAAAGAGAGCAGGGTCACCTTCTTCATATTCACGCCCGGAACATCCCGATACCACTGGTCAAACGCCTCCTCACTCGTCGTTTGGGCGTTATAGGGACATGGGCCCACAAGGTTCCCTGCTTCGCAAATGCCCGTGTAAATGGGTTTCCCATCACTTCCGAGCATCTCCTCCACCAGCCCTGGAGTACCCTGACCGGCATAAGTCTCGAAATCCGGGTGTTTGACTCCCCCGTTTATGGGAAAGGAGTTGAAATCGCGATAGGTGATCGGCACATCCAAGACATCGAGCTGCTCTTCCACCGGCAAAACGCATTCGAAACCGGTTTCGATGCGACAATCGGCCGAGCATCCATCTCCACTTTTCGTGTTTCCGTCATCGCACTCTTCATTGTCGCTCGGCAGCAAGAGCCCGTCTCCACAAACCGAGAGACACGCACCTTGGCTGCAATTCGGCTCCACCTCGCAATAGGGAGTGCAGCCGTCGCCGATGACATCGTTTCCGTCGTCACAGGCTTC
>JAABTR010000445.1 GCA_011389755.1 Deltaproteobacteria bacterium
ACCCACTCCACCTGGACCGTCACCCGGCGGATGGCCTGCTTGAGCATGTCGGAAATCATCGGGCCGAACGACTCCATGATCCCGCCGGCCATATCTCCGCCGCCTTCTTGCGTCTCGCCGACGTCGAAGTCGCCGAAGAGCCCCGCGCCGCCGGCTCCGTCCCCGTCGGTCCCGCCGCCCCCGGTGAGCATCGAGCTCATGTCGGGCAGCTCCACCGCCTCGATGGACCAGTGACACGAAAACTCCTGAGTGCTCCGTTCGTCCTCGAGAAACTCACAGCACGGTCCGCTGTCCATCACATCGGCCTCTTCGAAACCGTTTTCCACCTGGATGTGCAGCTCGATCTCGCTCATGCGGCACCGGGCGAGCTGGGCGGCCATGGTCGAGTACCGGGCGTAGTTCGAGGTGGCGATGGCGGCGAACTGGGCCCCGAAGATCGAGACGAGAGCCACGGCCAAGATCATGATGGCGACCATCACCTCCACAATGGTGAACCCCGATGCGGCCGGCGGGCGCCCCGTGACGCGTCGAGCGCTCATTCATCCGCCTCCTGCAGCTCATCGAGCGCCTCCTCCGGCTCCAGCTCGAAGTTGTGGAGGTCGGCGCGGCCGGTCAGAGGATGCACCTCGATGGAATAGACGGCCTCGTCTCCACTCGCGAGCTGGACGATCACGTGCTCGGATATGCCCCTTGGGAAAAAATAGATATAGGCCTTGCCCTCCTCGATGGCGGACGGGTTGTGGGGGGTGTGGACCCTGAGGAACCTGGTCGCTCCCTGGAGCTCCCTTTTTTTCCCCTTCTTGCCCTCCAGAGCCTTGAACGTCGGCCGGGTGTACCCCGCGGGGTTTCCCATGATCATGGGGCTCGTGCCGGCCATGGAGGACAAAAAGGGGTCGGCCAATGAACCCGAGCTCACCGAGCTCATCATGTCCGCCATCCCGCTGCCGCTCGCCATGTCCTGCATGTTCACGCCCGAGCCGGCCGCCAGCCCCAAGAGCCCCATGCCGCCGCCCCCCAGGCCCGCGCCGCCGGCGCCTTTGCCGCCTCCCAGGCTCGAGCCGATGCCGTCCATCTGGGTGCTCACAAGGCCCGGCTTGCTAAGGTCGGTGTCCACATCCAGGTTCTCCCGAAGCCCCGCCTCGGATTCCGATTCTCGGGTGAGGACCACGCGCCCCTTGGTCGACTCCAGGTAGAACTGCCCGGGCTTGTCGGGCTCCTCGGAGAACTCCATAACCAAGCGAACGGTCTCGCCTTGGGTGACGGCGTGGGAGTACGCATAGCGAACCGCAGCAACGAGAGACCACGCCGAAGAGCGCATCTTCACCCGCTCGGTCGCCCCGAAAGACAGGGCCACACCGGTGGTCAACAGCGCGACGATGATGATCACGATCAACATCTCGATGAGGGTGAATCCCTTTTCGGAGCGTGGTCTCATTTCGTTCGCGTTCCTCGTCCTTCGCCGAGCGGCTCTTCGCCCTCAGCGGACGTCGTCCTCGGTGCCCTCTTGCATGTCGGGCCCCATGGAGTAGACCTCCGGGTCGTCTCCGGCTTCGCACGTGATGATGTAGTCCTTGTCCCAAGGATCCTTGATGCTCTTGTTCTTATCGAGGTACTTCTCCTCTTTGAGCTCTTCGGCCGTGGGGCACTTGCCCGGGTTCTCGGCCAAGTACAGGCTCACCGCGGAGCGTATCGCCTGCACGCCGATCTTGGCCGAGTTGACCTGGGACCGCTCGAACTGGGGCATCACGGCGACGGCCACACCCGTGGCGATCATGGCCATGATGATGACCACGATCATGATCTCGATGAGGGTCATACCCTCTTGTCTCGCCCTCTTCGATAAAGACCGGCGCCGCATTTTTTTTAACTCTTGGCTCATCTTCGCCTCCTGTTTCGAATAAAGAGCCCGCATTTTAGAGGCTCGTCACGTTATCTCTGCCTTCGAGGGTCCTGTCGGGCCCTCCGGAGACCACCTTCACATCGCCCGCGCTGCCGGGGTCCGGGCAGCGCATCTCGTAGGGGCGCCCCCATGGGTCCGTGAGCTCCTCGAGGTAGACCGCCTCCCCCGGGGGCGCAAACAGCTCCTCGAGGCTGTCTGGGCAGCGCTCGAAATCGGCTCGAAACAAACGCACCGCGTGCTCGATGCGCGAGATATCGAGCATCACCTGGGTCTGGCGCGTCTCCCGGCGGGATCGTCCCACCGACCAAAACAAAAAACTCACCCCCAACAAGACGAGCATCACACGGGTCAATCGGCCCTTCCAGGTCGTCGCCGCCGGTTTCTTCTGCCTCTTCCCGCCCAGGACGATGTCTTTCTTTTTCCCTATCATTGTATGAACTCGTTCATCTGAATCAGCGGCATCAAGATCGCCGCGGCGATACCTCCGGCCACAACCCCCATGATCACGATCATCAGCGGCTCGAGCAGGGAGGTCAAAGCGGTGATCCGGGTGTCCACCTGGGCGTCGTAGGCGTTCGAGACGTTCTCCAGCATGTGCTCCAGCTGCCCGGAGCGCTCTCCCACCGCGATCATGTGGGTCACGATAGGCGGAAACCGCCCGGACGCCTTGAGCGGCTCGGCGATGCTCTCACCCTCGCGGATGGAGGAGCTCGCCTCGATGATCACCTTCTCGAGGACGACGTTTCCCAGCACGCCCTTGGTGATGTCCATGGCGGTGAGCACCGGCACCCCGGAGGCGAGCAGCGTGGAGAGGGTCTTCGAAAACCGAGAGATGGCGATCATCATCATCAAGGAGCCGAAGATGGGGGCCTTGAGCACAAAGCTGTGCCACTTCATGATCCCCTTCTCCGATTGTTTCCATTTTCGAAACCCCACCACCGTCGCCACGACGACGATGATGATGAGCCACCAAAAATCCCGGGTGAAGTTGCTTATATTTATGAGCGCCACCGTGTACCACGGCAGCTCCTTGCCGAAGTTGTCGAAAATCGAGGTGACCTTTGGGACCACGACGATCATCATGACGCCGATGATGACCGACCCCATCAGCGCCATGAACCCCGGATAAGCCATGGCCGCGGTGACCTTGGACTTGAGCTTGTTTTGGGCCTCGATAAACTCCGCGAGCCTCCCCATGACCGCCTCAAGGGTTCCGGACTGCTCCCCGGCGTTGACCATGTTGCAGTAGAGGCCGTCAAAAAACCTCGGGTGCCTCCCGAACGCGTCCGACAGCGACATCCCCTGGTTGACCTGATCGCGCACGTCGGTCAGGGCGTCTTTGAGGTCGGGCTTGTCGATCTGGTCGATCACGGCGGAGAGCGACTCCACGAGCGATATCCCCGACCGCGTCAAGGTGGCCAGCTGCCGGGTCGCCAGGGCGATATCCATCTTGCTGACCCGCTGGAAGAGCATCTTCTTGAAGTCGACGTCTGTGCTCCCGGCGCGCCCCTTGCCTTTTTCTCGCAGCGAGGTGATGAGGACACCGTCGCGCTTGAGCGCGGAGCGCAGGCTGCGCTCACCCTCGGCGTCGAGGACCCCTTTGATATTCTTGCCGTCCGACTTGCGGACGCCCTTGTATTCGTAAATCGGCAACCTACACGGTCCCTTCGGCTCGTCACGCGTCCTCGTGGGTCACGCGCAGCACCTCTTCGATTGTGGTCACGCCTGTCAGCACCTTGCGCACGCCGTCCTCGCGCAGATTGAGCATGCCGTCGGCTTTGGCGATCTTCTTGATGGTGTTGGAGTCCACGTTGCGCAAAACGTGCTGGCGGATGTTGTCCGTCATCATCACCATCTCGTAAATACCGGTCCGGCCCTTGTATCCGGTCCCCATGCACTCATCGCATCCCACGGCTCGGTTGAGCACGACCCGGCCCGGCTCGAGAGGGGTGACCGCCTTGAGGTTTCTCCAGCCCGCCCGATAGATGGGGTCGGCCGGTTGGGGCGGCAGCCGGTAGGGATCCTCGCCGGGCTGTATCCCAAGCTCGAGGAGCTGCTCCTCGGTGGGCTCGAACCTCTCTTTGCAAAACGGGCAGAGCACCCGCACGAGCCGCTGGGCTTGGATGCCGATCATCGAAGAAGCGACCAAGAAAGGCTCGATATCCATCTCGACCAGCCGGGTGAGCGCGCCGGGCGCGTCGTTCGTGTGGATCGTCGAGAGCACGAGGTGCCCCGTCAAGGACGCCTGGATGGCTATCTCGGCCGTCTCCCGGTCGCGGATCTCGCCCACCATGATGACGTCCGGGTCCTGCCTGAGGAAGGCCCGCATCCCGGCGAGGAACGTCAGGTTGATCTTGGGGTTCACGTGCACCTGGCCGATGCCCTCGATGTCGTACTCCACCGGATCCTCCACCGTGAGGATGTTCTTGTCCGGCGTATTGATCTGGGACAGACCGGCGTAGAGCGTGGTGGTCTTTCCCGAACCGGTGGGCCCGGTGACCAGGATGATGCCGTGAGGGCGCCTAATCAGGCCGTGGAACAGCTGGTAATGATCGGGCCAAAAGCCCAGGTCCGAGACGTCGTGGAGCACCGACTGCTTGTCGAGCAGACGCATGACGACCCGCTCCCCTTGGCTGGTGGGCACGGTGGAGACGCGCACGTCGATGGTCTTGCCCGCGATCTTGAGGGAGATGCGGCCGTCCTGGGGCAACCTCTTCTCGGCGATGTTGAGCTTCGACAGGATCTTGATGCGCGAGATGATCGACGGCAAGAACGCTTTCTTGGCCCGCTTGGCCGCGTGGAGCACGCCGTCGACCCGGTAGCGCACGCTCACTTCTCTCTCGAGCGATTCGATGTGAATATCGCTGGCCCTTCTTTTGACCGCCTCGAAGAAGAGCGAGTTGACCCAACGGATGATGGGCGCTTCGTCATCCGCGTCGATGAGGTCGGTGAGCTCCTCTTCGTCCGCGGTCTCCTTGTCTCCGAGCTCGTCGCCCTCGGTGCTGCGCTCGTAGACCTCGTTGATCGCCTCGAGGATGGCATCGGCGGCCGCCACCACCGGAACCACCGGGCGCCCCACGATGGCCTGAATCGCATCGAGCGCTCCGAGCTCGAACGGGTTGGCGCACGCCACCCGGACACCTTCGGGCTCTTCGGACAGGGGCACGAGCCGGTTCGACTTGGCGAAGGAGATGGGGATCTTCTTTAAAAGGCCGCCATCGATGCTGTCGAGCGGGATCTTCTCGAAGTACTCGAGATCCATTTCCTGGGCGACGGCTTTCCACAGCTTGCTCTCGTCCACATCGCCGCCGGCGAGGACCAGGTCGAGCAGCGAGCCGCCGCGCGCGGCCCTCTCGGTCAGAAGCTCGTGGAGCTTCTCGGACGAGATGATATCTTGGTCGACGAGCATCTCGCCGATGAACGTGTCGCGGGATTCAGCCACGATGACTACTCCTCGTCCGCCCCGGCTTCGGCTTCAGCGGTCGAGGGCTTCTCACCCCCCTGTTCCGAGCTGGGGCTAAAGAACCGAATGGGCTCCTTGGCGCCGTGGACGACGACCTCCGGCCCCTGGGACGCCTCGCGGAGCTCTTGTTCGTGCACCGCGGCCTTGAGCTGCGCGTTGATCTCCGCGATGGCGCCGTTGGTCCGGGACCAGTCGAGGTGGGGATCCACCCGGTGGTACTCGAACGCGGTGTAGCGCTCGATGAACTCGCGCCGCTGGGCCATCTTGTGCTTGAAGATGTTCCTGAAGTCCTCGGAGCTGCGAATGATGTACGGCGTCAAAAAGATGAGCAGGTTCCTCTTTCGCGTCAGCGAGCTCTTGCTTCGAAACAAGGCGCCCAGGATCGGGATGTCGCCTAAAACGGGCACCTTGCGCGTGGATATCACCTGGTTGTCGGTGATGAGCCCGCCGATGACGATGGTCTGCTGATCCGCGACCACCGAGGTGGTCTTGGCGTTTTGTTTGGAGATGTTCGGGCCCAGCTCGGAGTCGGCCGACTTGACCTCGCTGATCTCCAGCTCGATCTCCAGCTTCACCTGATCGTCATCATTAATATATGGGGTCACCTTGAGGGACAGACCCACGTTTTGGCGCTGGATGGAGAAGCCGCCGAACCCGCCGCCCATGCCTCCGCCGAGCATCCCCAGGGCCGCCCCGGCGCCTGACGCCCCACCCGCCTGACTTGCGGCCTGGGACAAGAACGCGCCGGCCGGGTTGTAGCCGCTTTGCAAGGGGACGTTCTCGCCCACGGTGATCATCGCTTCCACGTTGTCCGTGGCCAAGATGTGGGGCGTGGACAGCACGTTGACGTCGGAGTTGGTCTGCATCGCCTGGAGGGCGACGCCGAAGGACGGGATGGAGAAACCGGTCCCGGCCAGATCTTCGATGGCAGGCCCTTGAATACCAGCGGCCAGCCCGCTGAGCATATCCGGCGACAAGAACATGGAGTTGACCTTGCTGCTGGGCTGGCTCGAGCCGTACACGAAAGACTTGCCGTCGCCTGTGTCGATGGTGTTGCCCAGGTGAAACCCGATGCCCATCTCGCGGTTCTTGTCGAGGCTGACCTCCATGATCACCGCCTCGACGAAGACCTGGCGCTGCATCACGTCGAGGGTGTCGATAACCCCTTTTAAGCTCAAGTAGTCCCGCATGGAAGAGACGATCACGAGGGAGTTGGTGGCTTTGTCTGGAGATATCTCCATCTCCCCTTCGAACAGCGATTGAGAATCTCCACCGCCCTTCTTCGAGGACGTGCGCCGCCGGGACCCCTTCGACAGATTGTTGAGGGTCTTGGCCAGCTCCTCGGCGTCCGCGTGCTGCAGCTTGTGAACGTGCAGCGACCCCTCCCCCGCCATGGGCACATCCAGGCGCTTGACGAGCTCCAGAATGCGCAGGTAGGCGTTCTCCGAGGCGACGATGATCAGAGAGTTGGTCCGCTCGTCCGCGAGGATCTTCGATATCTTCGCGTCGGACTGCTCATCTCCCACGACCGACGCGTCCTGAGCCCCCTTTCTCGGCCGTCTGCGGCGCGTAGGTCGCTTGCTAGAAGACTTCTCCTCCGATGTCTCAAAAATCTCCATCACGCGATCGGCGAGCTCGGTGGCGTCCGCGTAGTTGACCGGCTCGATCCAGATCTGCTCCCCCGTGCCGGGCTGGTCGATCACCTCGATGAGCCTGATGAGCCGCCGGATGGACGAACCGTAGTCGGTGATGATGAGCATGTTGGTCGGCGCATACACCGTGATATCGCCTTCGGGCGACTTGAACTTGGTGAGGAGGTCTGTCAAATCGTCCGCCGAGACGTGCTCGAGCCTGTGGAGGCGAGTGACGATCTCGTCGCCGCGAGGTGCCCGGCCCCTCGTAATGGGGGTGTTGCGCCCCGTGGAGTCTCCGGTCGGCATGACCTTGAGGTAACGCCCGGCCGGGACGACGGTCAGCCCGTTGACCTGCAAGACGCTCAAAAACGCCTCGTAGGCCTCGGCCGCCGTGATCTTGGTGGGCGCGTAGATCGTCGCCTTGAGGTGGGGCGTCTTACCGCCGAGGATGAACGCCTTCCCGGTGATGTTCCCGATGATCTTGATGAGCTCGATGAGATCGGCGTCCACCAAGTTGAACGCGAAGCGGGCGCCGCGCCGCGGCCGCCGAAACTCGATGCCCGTCTCCATCTCATCGGGGATCTCCACCTTGTCCCAAGGCGACAGCTCTTCCTCTTCGGCCTGCTCCCGGGGGTTCGAGACCTTGGCGCTGCGCGCTTTAGGGTTCGGGCGGTTCCGCACCGCGCGCTTGCGCGGGGGCTTTTCGTCGTCCGCCAGCTCTTCGGGCTCGCTGCCTTTTGCGTTCTTGCCCGCCGCCTGGATGGCCTTGATTTGATCCGCCCGAAGCAACCCGGTCGGCGGAGCGATCACCCTGCGGCCGGGGTTGAGCTTCTTTTTGGGGAGCGGCCTCTTGTCATCCTCTTGCGGCTGGGCGCCGGGGGTCGCTGACGCCGCCACCGGGCTCGCGCAGATGGTCGCTAACCCAAAAAAGATGGCGATCGCCGCTCCTTGCGCCCGCTTGGTCCAGCCTATCGTATTCCTCGGCAAAACGGTTCTCCTGGCACGCTGTCCGACCATAAGTCGCGTTAGAATAATTCGTACTCAAATGACGATGCAGTTGTATGCAATCGCCATACCTAGTCAACCCGACATTTCACATCGGTCTAAATCTTCGATATTCCTCG
>JAABTR010000446.1 GCA_011389755.1 Deltaproteobacteria bacterium
AAGGCCAATCCGGACGCGACGCCCCGCTCCAACCCTACCCTGGCGAACTTCTCCCTCATCGGGCACGCGGACAACACCGGCGACACCACCGGCATGAAGCTGCGCCGCGGGACCGCCGGCTCGTTCAGCAACTTCATCGTCACGGGGTTCAAGAAGTCCTGCGTGGACATCGATGACGCCGCCACCTGGACCCAGGCCCAAAACGGTGGACTGAGTATCACCCACAGCATCTTCTCGAGCGAAGACTGCTTCGATGACGGCGACGACAGCGGCAACAAGGAGTCCGACATCATCATGGCGGACGCCAATAAAAACCGCATCGCTGATCCGCAGCTCACCAAGATCGACGCCACGGCCCCGAATTTCATGCCCAAGGCCGGCTCCCCCGCGCTCGAGGGCGCAAACAAGAGCCTCAGCGGCCCGTTCATGCAGAGCGTGGATTTCGTCGGCGCCATGGGGCAGGTCGACTGGACCGCGGGTTGGGCCGCCTACCCGGCCAACTAGAAAAGAGACGCGAAAGATGAAGCCTGGAGCCGGAGCGAAGCAAAGCTCCGGCTCCTTTTTTGACGACGACGAATGTGACGTAGACATGAATAAAGCAAGAAAAATTGACAAGGCTTGGAGGTTGCCGCGCGTCCTCCTGCTCGCGGCCGCGCTCTTGGTGGCGGGGGTGACCGGCGCCAACGGCGCCGACGGAAGCGCCTTGGCGCAGAAGCTGGCGGCGCTGCGGACCAAGGTCGAAGAGCTCGCCGCAGACGTCGAGGCACAAAAGGAAGATATGCGCGGACAGCTGCGCTCCTACGCGGCTCAAAAAGCCGAGCTGGAGCTCGAGCTGCAGCGCGAAGAGATGCGCCTGGCCCAGCTGCGCCAGGCCAAGGCCAGGCGTGTCGATAAGGTCGACGACGACAAAGAGCGCGCCGAGATAATCAGACCGGTGGTCGCCGAGTCCGCCCAGGTGATAAACGCTGAGGTCCGCGAGGGGCTGCCCTTTAAGACCGACGAGCGCGCCAAAGAGATCGCCAAGATTACGAAGCGGCTGGATGAAGGGCTCATCAAGGCCGAAGACGCAGTGGCTCGGCTGTGGGACAGGGTCGAAGACGAGTTTCGTCTGTCCAAGGAGAACGGCGTCTACCGGCAGGTGATCACACTCGATGGCGCCCAGTGCCTCGCAGACGTCGCCCGGGTCGGGATGGTGATGCTCTTCTTCGAGACCAAGGACGCAAAGGTGGGGTATGCCCGGCGCGAAGGCGGAAGCTGGCGGTACGTGACCGTCCACGATGAGGACGCGAAGAAGAACATCGCGCGCTTGTTCGAGTCCTTTAAGAAGCAAATCCGCGCCGGGCTCTTCGTGCTGCCGGACGCGCTGCCGGAAGGAGGGACGCGATGATGCTCAAGCCCGACTCGATACGGACATTCATCATCGCGGCCCTGGGGCTGTCGTGTCTGCTCGGCGTCAAGGGTGCCGAAGGGGCGGACGATCTCATCCAGGCTTACCGCAAGGAGCTGGCGTTTTTAGACGCCGAGAAAAGAGCCCTCGAAGAGCGCAAAGAGCAAGTCGAAGAGCTGTCTCAAGACAAGATCTCCAAGGCCCGAACGGAGATCGACGCTCTGCAGAGGAAGATCCTGGCCATGCGCTCGGGCGCCGACCAGCTGGAGCTGGAGCTTGAGGAGGTGGAGCGGGAGAACCAAAGCGCCGTCGAGCGCGAGGATCTCCTCAACGAGACCATCGACCGGGCTTTCGACTCGCTGCGGGCCTTTGGTCACGAGATGCCCAAGGTGACCCAGACCCCAAAGGAGCAGGCCGCACAGATCCGGATGATGTTCGAAAAAGCCGCGGCGCAGATGAAGGAGAATCGCAGCGTCCGGATAAGACAGGGCGAGTTCTTCACGGGCGACGGCTCCCACGTGAAGGGGGAGCTTGTAAAGGTGGGAAACATCGCCACCTACGGCATCTCGGACAAGGGGGCCGGAGCGCTGGCACCTGCCGGAGCCGGTCGCCTCAAGATGTGGACGGCAGCCGATGCGTCAACATCGGCGCAGGCGCTGCTCGAAGGCAAGCGGCCTGTCTCGCTGGTGATGTTTTTGTACGAATCTCTCGACAAGGGCATGGAGGAAAAGGTCGACAAGACCTGGTACGAGGTGGTCAGCTCCGGCGGACCCATCGGTTGGATCATCGTCGGGATCGGCGCGGTGGGCCTTTTGCTCATCCTCGTGCGGCTCGTGATCCTCTCGCAGGCCAGCTCCAGCACCAACAAGATCGTGCAGCGGGTCGGCGTCCTTCTCAACGAGACGCTCAAAGAAGAGGCCTACGAGTATTGCCGCAAGAAGCGCAACCCGGCCGCTCGGGTGCTCGCGGCGACCATCCGAAATCTCGATCGGGATCGGGAGCACCTCGAGGACATCGTGTCCGAAGCGATCCTGCACGAGTCGCCCTACATCGAGCGCTTCGGTTCGACCATCTTGGTCATCGCGGCGGTCGCGCCTCTTTTGGGGCTGCTCGGCACGGTGACGGGCATGATCTCCACCTTCGACATCATCACCGAGTTCGGCACCGGCGATCCCAAGCTGCTCTCGAGCGGTATCTCCGTTGCGCTGGTGACCACCGAGCTCGGCCTCATCGTCGCGATCCCCACGCTGCTCATCGGGACCCTGCTGTCGGGCAGGGCCAACGGGATCCTTCAGTCCATGGAGCGCTCCGCGCTCAAGATCATGAACCTCGCCCAGGATCCTGAGATGAAGCGCAGGATGCGGCGCGGCAAGCCGCCGGCGGCGGCCTCTGGAAAACGAGAGCAGAAGCCGCACAAGGCTCCTCAGGAGCAAGCTCCCGCCGGGGCCAAAGTCGTACACGAGGCGCGGTGATGCTACAGCTCATCTCGTCGATCATCGGTTACTTCGAAAAGGGCGGCCTGCACGTGATGCTGCCGCTCGTCCTGGGCGCCGCCGCGCTCTGGTACGCCCTGGGTTACCGGATGGTCGCGCTCAATAGGGGCAATCGGCGCAGCGTCCGGGTGTTGGTCGATCGTTACCTCAAGGCAGACGCTCGCAAGCCCAGGGGCATCGTGGACACCGCGGTGGTGCGCGGGGTGGCCCTGCTCAAAGCGGGCAAGACTCCTCTGCGTCGCCACCTCGACGAGCAGTTCTCCGATCTGGAGAAGGACCTGGGGCGCTACTCCACGCTCATCCGCTCCGTCGTCATATCCGCGCCCCTGCTCGGGCTCTTGGGAACCGTGATTGGGATGATCGAGACCTTCGACTCTCTGGGCGACATGTCGCTGTTCAGCCAGTCCGGCGGCATCGCCGGCGGTATCTCACAGGCGCTCTTTACAACGCAGATGGGGCTCGCGGTCTCCATCCCCGGGCTCATCGTCGGTCGCATCCTGGATCGGCGTCAGGCCCTCATCGAAACCGAGCTCGACAAGCTCAAAGACATCTTGTGCACCAGCAAGGCGTAAAAATCGAATGCGATACCTTAGAAAAAAAGAGAGCCTGGCCAACGTCGATATCTCCCCGCTCATCGACATGGTCTTCATCTTGCTCATTTTCTTCATGGTCTCCACGACGTTCGTCAAGGACATGAAGATTGACATCGAGCGGCCGGGGGCGGCCAGCGCCCAGCGGGCGTCGAGCAAGTCGATACGCATCCACATCGACCGCGGGGGCGGCATCTATCTCGATGACCAGCCGGTCAAGTCGTGGATGGTTCAAAGTCGGGTGCGCGATCTCCTGCGCGCCGGTGCTTCGGGGACGATTCTCGTGATCACCGACAGGTTGGTGCCAGCGGAGACCCTGGTCGAGGTGGTGGACCAGTGCCGGCTCGCCGGAGCGACCGACGTGGGCGTGGCCACCGAGAAGGAGGCCGGCTAGAGATGGACACCCGCAAGAGCTTGACCCGAATCGCGGTGGCGCTCGTTTTGAGCCTTGTCGGCTCGGGCACCATCTTCTCGTTCGTCGTTTGGATGAACGCCAGCGTCGACTACGAGAAGGAAAAGGAGCCCAAAAAAGAGATCACGATGGCGGCGGCGGCCAAGAAGAAACCGCC
>JAABTR010000447.1 GCA_011389755.1 Deltaproteobacteria bacterium
AAAAAAAAAGAAACGACAGGTGCCCCCGAAGAGGCGAGACCGGCCGATGAAGTCCGCCCCGGCGCCGGCTCCCAGCCTCTCCTCGGCGATATCGGGGTTCAGCTTCGGGCTGCCCCAGTTCTCGGCCTCCTCTCTCGACGACGCTCAAAACAGCGTCCTTGGGGACGCGGGTGCGGTGCGGGGCATGGTGATGACCGCCGACTCGGTGGACGAGAAGCCCCGGCCCGTCCACAAGGTCTCGGCCGAATATCCGCCGCGGGCCCGGGCCAAGGGCGTCACCGGGACGGTGAAGATGAGCATCCTCATCGGGACCGACGGCGCGGTGGAGCGCGTCAAGGTGCTCAGCGCCGAGCCGCCCGGGGTCTTCGACGACAGCGCGGTTCAGGCCGCGAAGATGTGGAAGTTTGCGCCCGCGACCTACAAAGGCGAGCGCGTCAAGGTCTGGGCCACCGTGCCCTTTCACTTCAACCTCAGCTGATGAAGGGATCGCGACCATGCGCCACGCCAGTCGATTGACCGCTTCGCTGTGCGCCCTGTTCGTTTTCGCGAGCGCGGCGCCGTCCGAGGCTTCTTTTTGGGACCGCGACGACAAAGAAAAAAAGGACGAGACATCGCAAGAAGAGCTCGATCGAATCTCCTTGGCCTCGATCCTGCTCAAGGATGGACACCCGGATCGGGCCGCGAGCGTCCTCGCCGAGGTCGATCTCGACGCCGAAGGGGTCGACAAGGCGCGCTACCACATGCTGTACGGGCTCATCCATTCCAAGGCCGGAGCCTCCCCGGCCGCGCGGGCGTCTTTCGAAGAGGCGATCCGGGCCGGGATCGACGATCCGATGGTCCACGTCTTCTTGGCCCAAGCGTGCTTCGGCGTGCAGGACTTTTTGTGCACCATCGACGCCATCGAGGACGCCGGTGACGTGTCGAAGAGCTTCCCGGGGATCTACCGGCTCGAGGCCTCGAGCCTCTGGCGGTTGGACAAAAAGGCTGAGGCCTACGAGGCCTTCGGCCGCGGGATCGCTTCTTTCCCGGATGACGCCGAGCTTCTGCGCCATAGGGTCTTGCTCCTCGTCGACATGGGGCTCTATCAAGAAGCCGTGGAGCAAGGCGGCGCGTATCTGTCCCGGGGCGAGGTAACCCCGGACGACTTCGCGGTCATCGCGGAGGCCTTCATCAAGAGCAAGCAGTACGAAGAAGCGATCCGCATCTTGGAAAAAGCGCGGCTCTTGCATCCCGGCGAGCAGCACGTGGTGGTGCAGCTCGGCCGGGCGTATCTCGAGTCCGGTCACACCTTGACGGCCGCCCGGCTCTTTCGCGAGGCCTCGCGAAAAAACCAGGCCCTTGTCCTCGACGCGGCCGAGCTCTTTAGGCGGGGCGGCAGGGCGGTCCAGGCGCTGCATCTGAACGCCAGGGTCGTCGATCAGAGATCGAAGATTCGCCAGAGACTGGGGCTCCTCATCGAGTTGGGGCGGTTCGAGCGGGCCGCGGCGCTCGAGGATCGCCTGGTGAGGCTCGAGCTGCTCGATGAGGACGAGGTGCGCTACGCCCTGGCGTACGCCTTCTTCAAGATCGGCCGGTTCGACGACGCCGAGCGCCACTTAAAAAAGATAAGACACGCCGCTTTGTTTCAAAGCGCCACGGATCTGCGCAAGGCCATGGCCGCCTGCCGTGCCTCCGGTTGGGGTTGTCTTTAGAGGAAACACGAGATTTGCCATGCTAAGGACCATCATTATTCCCCTCGTGGTAGCCTCCGCGGTGCTCCCGGCGCGCGCCGGGAGCTGCGGCGAATCTTTTCCACAGTCCGAGGGATCAAAAAGCGGACAGCTCCACGTCTGCGTCTTCGACAAGAACACGGGAGCGCCTCTTGCGAACATCGAGATAAGGCGGGCCGCAGGGCGAAGCGTCGCGGGAACCACCGACGAGAACGGCTGCGCCATGGTCTCCGTGCCGGCGGGCGAGGTGACCTTGGAGCTCGGGGGCGGCGCGTATCCACTCGTCACCGGCCCTTCGCTCACGGTGGCGACCGGCAGCACCGCCGAGGCGCTCGTCGAGCTCGATCTAAGCGGCGGCCCTCCTTCCTCCGAGTTGGAAGGCGCCCGGGTCGAGGCGCCCGAAGAGTTCCCCGAGGAGGTCGCCAAGTGGGGCCTTCTCGAAGGCCGGGTCGTGCACATCGTGACCGAGGAACCGGTCGAAGACGCGAGCATCTTCGTGCGGGGGCAGGAGGTGGAAGCGCTGACCGACGCGCAGGGTAGATTTTCTTTGAAGCTGCCCGCCGGGGTTCACGACGTCTCGGCGGTTCACGCGCAGTTTAGCACCATGTCGGTCTCAAACGTGGAGGTCAAAGAAGATGAGGCCACCGCGCTGACCTTCGAGGCGACGCCGGTTGGGGTGGAGCTCGAGGCCTTCGAGATCACGGCGCCGCGCATCGAAGGCAGCACCGTGGACCTCTTCGCCGAGCGACAAAACTCCGGCGCGGTCTCGGATGTCATCGGCGCCGAGCAGATCTCCAAGGCCGGTGATTCCGACGCGGCCGGAGCCCTCAAGAGGGTCACCGGCGTGACCATCGTCGACGGAAAGTACGTCTACGTGCGGGGCCTCGGCGCCCGGTACTCGGCCACCTTGCTCAACGGCCTCAATCTGCCCAGCCCCAACCCCGATCGGCGCGAGGTCCCCCTCGACATGTTCCCCACGGCGGTCATCGAGAGCGTGGTGATCCAGAAGACCTATTCCCCGGACATGCCCGCGGAGTTCGGCGGCGGCGTGGTCCAGATCCGCACCAAGGGGTATCCGGACGACTTGCAGCTCACCTTGGAGCTGTCTGGGGCTTTCGAGACCGGCACGACCTTTGGGAAGGGACAAATCACGGCGGATCGGGGCCCCACCGATTGGCTCGGAGTCGACGGCGGTCACCGCGGCATCTCGGAAGAGCTGCGAGAGGCCACGGCGGATCGCAACCTCACCGAGGGCAGCATGTTTTCGGAGGGGTACTCCAAAGACGAGCTGGCACAGATCACGCGGTCCATGCCCTCCAGGTGGGGCGTCGAGAGGCAAACCTTGCCGCCCGACGCCAAGGTCACCCTCACCGTGGGGGACAGCTTCCGGATCGGCGAGCTCAAGCTGGGCTTTTTGCTCACGGGGCTTTATGACAACTCGTGGGATTTGCTCCAGCGCCGCAAAAAGGATCTGTTTTTGGAGAGCGAAGCCACCAAGAAGCTCGTGGCCCTGAACGACTACCGGTTCGATATCACCACACAAGAGATCACCACCGCGGGCATCTTGGCCGCAGGCGCCGACTTCGGCGAACACCACAAGATCCGCTCGAACACCCTGCTCGACCGAATAACCGCCGATGAGGTGACGAGGTACGCGGGGTTCAACTACGACTCGGACGCGGACATTCGGGTGTTGGAGTTGTCGTGGGACGAGCGGATGCTCTTTTCACAGCAGGTCTACGGCGAGCACGTCTTCCCGTCTCTATGGGATTTCGAGGTGGACTGGAGGTACGCCTACTCCTTGGCCGACGGGCAGATGCCGGATCGGCGTTTCGTGCGCCAGGACTTCTCCGAATCGCAGCAGGCCTGGCAGTTGTCTACCCGGCCCGACGGCAGCGGCCGCATCTTCGGCTCCGTGAGCGACGTCGTCCACGACGGTGGCCTGGACTTAAAGCTTCCCTTCCAGCAGTGGACGGGCAAGACCGCGTTCGTGAAACTCGGCGGCGCCGTCACTATCAAGGAGCGGGAGGTGGACGTGAGGCGGTTCAACTACAAATTCGGGTCCGCGATCACCTCTTCCCTCGACATGCTCGCCCAGGATCCCGTCGAGCTTTTCGTCCCCGAAAACATGACGCCGGACGGGCTCATCATGGCGGAGATGACCCGCTCGACGGACAACTCCACCGGGAAGCAGGACGTGTTCGCCGGCTATCTCATGACCGAGCTGCCCCTCGGTC
>JAABTR010000078.1 GCA_011389755.1 Deltaproteobacteria bacterium
GAGGTAGGCGTAAAACGCGTCGACGACCTCGTCCGACAAGGGGGCGCAGGTGGTGTCGTAGTCGCCTTGATAGCAGTAGGAGCACGCGAAGTTGCACCCGTAGGTCGGGACGAAAAAAATCTGCAGTTCCTCGGTGTCTCGGATATCGAGGAAGTCGAGGTAGGCCTTTTTGAACCGGCGCTGCTCATCCGCCGGATCGACCAGGTAGCCGCGCTCGACGAGCTGGGGCGCGCCGGAGGGGTCGCCATTTTTTATCTTCTGAGCTTCGTCCTCGCTCAAGAGATCCGCCGAACCGGTCAGCGGGTTGACGATGACCCACTGTCCGCTTTGGGGGATCTGGGTCAGGACGCTGTGTCTGGAGAATTTCAAAGGCATTTTGTTCAGTCGTGGCAGCCCACGGTGATGCGCGACCGTTTGGCGCAGCACTGGGCCTTCGCGCCGCTGGTTTCCCGAGAATCGTCGCTTTGTACGGTTTGGTTGACCGCGGCGGCGGCGCTGGTTTTTTTTGGGGTCTTTTTCTCGCGATTGATGAGGCTCTTCATGTTTGGCTCCTTAGTCGTTTTTAACTGGTTTTTACGAGCAACCGCAGCAGCTTCTCGGCGCCGGCTTGACTCCGGAGATGGTGAAGCTCGCCACGTGGATTTCGCCTTTGGGGTAGGGGGCGCTCTCTTCGAGCACGCTCACCTGAGAGAAGCCCGCCTCGGCGACCGCGTCCAGGTACTCGCCTCGCAGCACCGCGCCTGCCCAGCACTCGGCCACCGCTTTGGGGTCTTCGCGGTAGAGCTTCGGCACTGGCTCGAGGCAGTAGATGTCGCTGATGACGAATCGCCCGCCGGGCTTGGTGATGCGGTAGAGCTCGGCCCACACCTTTTGTTTGTCGCCGGCGTGGTTGATGGTGCAGTTGGAGATCACGAGGTCGGCGACCCCGTCGGGGATGTCGATCCTCTCGAGCTCGCTGCGCACGAAGCGCGTGTTTTCGACTCCCAACTTTTGGGCGGTGCGCCTGGCGCGGGCGAGCATGCCCTCGGAGACGTCGACGCCATACGCCAAGCCGCTTTGGCCTACCAGCTCCGCGAGCCTCAAGACATCTTGGCCGCGGCCGCTGCCCAAATCGACGCAGACTTCGCCAGGGCGAGCCTGCGCGTAATTTACCGCGCCCCCGCAGGAGAGGCAGCATGTGGACTCTGCGAGCCCGGAGTAACGTTCGCCGATGGCGCTCAAGTTCTTCGTGACCTTCATCGCGACTCCTCGATGGCGCGTGTTGCGTAAAAAAGCCCCCGGACAGTTACTTCGAGCTCTTCGGCGCTCAACTTGGCGCGAAGGGCCCTGTCACAACGGACGAGGCACTTTTCGACCTCTAATTTGATGTCGCCGCCTCGGTTCGTCAAAGTGATCGTGGAAGCCCGGCGATCCTGCGAGGAGACGCTTCGCGCGAGGAGGCCTTTTTTGACCAGCGCGTCCACGATGCGGCTCCCCCGGGAGGCAGAGACCCCCATCTTCTGCGCCAGCGCCTTGGAGGTCACGTCGCCGCGCGCGGGAATGGTTTGGAGGCAGTTGTACTCGGCCGAGCTCAGCCCGGCCTGCTCTCTTATGGTCTCTTCTTTTTTTTCGCAGCACCGCTTGAGCCGGATGATGAGCTCCATCAAGGACTTCCCTTCTGGCTCGGCCGGCAGCGCTGCTGAATTGTTGCTAGTATCAATCATTGCTACTGGCAATCATAACCGGCCGGTCTGCGCTGTCAAAACTTTTTTTAAGTTTTGTTTTCGAGCGGTCCCTTTTTTGATCCCGCCGCCAGTTGCGCGATACTCATCAGTCGATGGTCTACTATCTTCTCGTCGGCTCCATCGCGTTTTTTCTCGTGGTCCTCGTGGCGATGCTCGCGGGTTTTTTTCGCCGGATTCAAAGGGCGGTCGCCGAGAAAACCGCTTCGCAAAACGAGCTCGCGCAAAAAATCGACATCGCGCGCGATGCTCCGGGGGGGAGCGCCGAAAACCCGATCGCCATCGAGACGCCGGTCCTCGTCGAGGCCAAGGCCGAGGACGCGCGGTGTTTGCGTTGTGACACCCCGATGCGCGTCGAAGGTCACGCCGCAAAAACGATGGCAGGCCGCCCGCTGCGCGTGGCTGAGCTCAGGTGTCCCCGCTGTGAGGCGCGCCGCGAGCTCTACTTCGAGCTCATGAGGCCGAGCTGAGAGCCACAAGCTCATGAGTTTGGGGGCAATGCTTGAGTGCAGGTCGCGCAGCGTGATACATCTCGCCGAAGGTTCTTAAAAGGACCGACGCGAGTGAAAGGACACCGGCGATGACGCTATCTGAGCAGCACCTGGAAGAGGCTTGGAAGAAATTCGAGGACATGGACTGGGAGGAGACCTGGTCGATCTCACAAGAGTGCTTTGAACCGTTGACACTTGTCAGACGCGATACCGTGCGCGCGGAGCTCATCGACAACATCGAGGGGCTGGGGCAGTGGCCCTTTGCGCAGGTCAATACGATGCTCGTCGTGCTCGGCTACGGAGCCATGCGCGAAGGCGCTCGGCTCATGGCAAGCATCAGCGGCCCTGCGAAGCCCACGGCGGCGCTCGATCAAGTCGATTTCGGCAGGCTCTGGACCGCCGCCCTCGATACGAGCCGCCCGACGACCAAGGTTCATAAGGAGCTGCGCGATCTCCTCGAAGAGCATCCCCAGATCGAGGCGCTCATCGGCGCCGGGGGCCGGGGCATGGTCGATAAGCTCATCGCGAAATACGAGAAGCTCGGACCACACCGGGAGTTTCTCGAGCGCACCCTGTTTGGAAACATGTTTCACGGGGTCCGCGTGGAGTTCTTGGTGCCGAAGCTGATCGCCGACGCAAAGCGGGAGAGGGAGCTGCTCGGTCAAGCGGTCTCCACCTTGTCGCTCCAGCGAGAGGACGCCGCTTGGCTGACCGGGCGGCTGAAGATCCGGCGCAACAGCGGCCCGTGGCCTCGAGACATGATGTGCTCCTGCGGAAACGATCTGCGCGGCTGTCTGGTGTGCTGCGATCCGGACGCGCCCATGGATCCCGAGGCGATCGCGCGGCAAGTCAGCGAGGATTTCCTGCTCGTGACCGACTGCTGTGGCGCCCAGCTCACCGGATTCAGGTGCTCTTCGTGTGGCCATCTGCACACCTGGGCCAAGGGCGTGGTCCCGTCCCTTTCGCAAACCTGACATATCTCAAACGCGACCGGCGCAGGCGCTGGAATCCAATCTTGGGTTATTGTACCTTTTTGGTGGACATTTGTTTTGTCCGCTTTTTTAGGAGGTTCGTTTGGATACCGACGCTGTCACAGCCTACCTGGTCGAGACCGGGGTGGCGATCTGGATGGTCCTCTTGGAGCTGTCGCCGTCCTTGCTGCTGGGCCTCTTTATCGCGGGCATCTTGCACGCTTTTCTACCGAAAGGGATCATCGAGAGGAAGCTCTCGAAGAGCAACCTGAGGAGCGTCGTCGGGGCCGTGGTCGTGGGCGTCCCCATGCCCCTGTGTTCGTGCGGGGTGGTCCCCACGGCGCTGGGCTTGCAGCGCGACGGCGCGTCAAAGGGCGCAGCCACCGGGTTTCTCATCAGCACTCCTCAGACGGGCGTCGATTCGGTGGCGGTGAGCGCCGCTTTTTTGGGGTGGCCGTTTGCGCTTTTCAAGGTCGTGGCTGCATTTGTGACCGGAGTGGTCGGCGGCGTGATCGTCAACCTCACCGAGCCCAAGGTCGTCAAACCGGCAAAGGACGCGGTGGTGCCCGGTTGCGGCTCGAGTGTCGCGGCCCCGGCAGGGGGGCTTTGGGCTCGATTGCGCAGCGCGGTGGACTTTGCGGTGTTCGATCTCCTCGCGATGATCGACCTTTGGCTCGTGGTCGGGGTCGTGGCTTCGGCGCTCATCACCACGGCCGTGCCGCCGGGGTTTTTCGAAAACTTCGAGCTGACTCAAGGCATGACGGGCATGCTCTTGATGCTGGCCTTCGCGCTGCCGCTGTACGTCTGCGCCACGAGCTCCGTCCCCATCGCCGCCTCGCTCATCGCCGCTGGGTTGCCCTTGGGCTCGGCGCTTGTGTTTTTGATGGCCGGTCCGGCGACCAACGTGGCGACCCTCGGCGCTGTTCACCGCGCTCTGGGAGGTCGGGTGATGCTCATCTACCTTGCCGTGGTCGGGGTGCTCAGCGTGGTTTTCGGCATGTTCTTCGAGGCGGTCCTGACGCCGGCGACCTCACCGCAGCTCATGCACGCCGCCCACGATCCCGGCCTCGTGGCGATGGCGAGCGCTGTCATCGTGGTCACATTGTTGGTGTATCTGCTAGCCCGCCGGGCCTGGCTGCGATTTGTCAGCAGCGAGTTTGAGATGTCCGGCAAAGGAGCGTTCGAAATGGATGACGTCCTAGTCGTAAAGGGCATGACCTGCAACCACTGCGTCGCGAACGTGAAGAAGGCCCTCGAGGCGCTTCCGGGGGTCACCCGAGCCGAACCGGAGCTCAAGAGCGGCCGGGTGCTCATCGAGGGCGATCCGCCCCCCCGCGAGGAGCTCGCAAGGGCCATCCGCGAAGCCGGCTACGAGGTGGCCTGAGAGCACTCGGGGGCTTGGCAATCGCGGTTTCCATGCTACCTCTTTAAACTTCAATTCAATTTGAGCTTGAGACGAGGAGAAGCCCTCTGTCGCAGCGTGCGCCGCTGTGAGCGAAAGGCAGAAAAACAATGATGACAAATATCAAACCGGCGACGGCCCTGCAAAAAGCAAAAATCGTCGCGACATTGGGCCCTGCGACATCGGACAGACAGACTGTGCGACGGCTCATCGAGGCGGGTTTGGACGTTGCCCGCCTCAACTTCTCCCACGGCACCTTGGACGATCACAGGCGGATGTTCGAGATGGTCCGGGAGCAAGCAGACGACCTCGGGGCCACCGTGGGTATCCTCGCGGACCTGTGCGGCCCCAAGATTCGAGTCGGTCATCTGCGCGGCGGCCAGGCAAAGCTCGAAGAGGGAGCGCGTTTTACCTTGACCACGCAAGAGGTCGAGGGGGACGAGACGAAGGTGTCGACCAGCTACGGGCAGCTGCCTCTTGATGTTCGCCCAGACGACCGCATTCTGCTCGACGACGGGCTCCTAGAGCTCGTGGTGCGGTCCGTCGAGAGGGACGATGTGGTCTGTGAGGTCGTCATCGGTGGGGTGCTTCGGGACAAAAAGGGCATGAACATCCCCGGGACGCCGCTTTCGACTCCGGCCCTGACCGACAAAGACCGCAGGGATTTGGCCTTCGCCCGAGATCTGGGCGTCGACTACTTCGCCCTGTCGTTCGTGCGGCGCCCCGAGGATGTGGTCGAGGCCAAACAGCTCGCAGGCGACATTCCGGTCATCGCGAAGATCGAAAAACCCGAAGCTGTCCTTAGCCTCGACGCGATCATCGAGGTGGCGGACGGCTTGATGGTGGCTCGCGGAGATCTGGGCGTCGAGGCCGGGGCGGAGAAGGTGCCGCTGATCCAAAAACGCATCATCCGGGACGCTTCGCTCAAAGGACTCCCTGTCATCGTCGCCACCCAGATGCTCGACTCGATGATCCGCAACCCCAGGCCGACGCGGGCCGAGGTCTCGGATGTGGCCAACGCCGTCCTCGACGGAGCGGACGCGCTCATGCTCTCGGGAGAGACCGCCTCGGGCGCTTACCCGATCCGCGCCATCGAGGAGATGGCCGCCGTAATCGCGGAGGTCGAGGGCAGCGAGCTCTTTCATAAAAACCCCGTGCGGCCGCGCATCGACGAGTACAGCTTTTCGAACGCCATCGCCAGAGCCGCGGTGGAGGCCTCCAATGATCTCGGTCTCAAGGCGCTGGCGGTCTATTCGGAGACCGGCCATTCTGCGGCCTTGACCAGCGCGGCCAGGCCCCGGTCAGCTATCGTGGCATTCTCCAGGCATCCCCACGTGCTGCGAAGGCTCGCGCTGCGCTGGGGGGTGATCCCGGTCCTCGCCGACTGGGTGGAAGGAGTCTCAGGCGTCGTGGCCCAGGCTGAGCAGGAGCTCAGGCGCCGAGGTCTCGTCGAAGATGGCGACGATATCGCGATCACGTTCGGAATGCAGGACATGAGCGGCCCGGGACGGACGGATGTTCTCAAGCTCTGGAGGGTGCGCGCTGAAGGGGACAAAAAGGGGGGACTCTGAGAGGCTCAGAGGTAGAGCGCCGTCATGGCCTCGCCGAGTTTTTCGGTTTTCTTTCTCTGAGTGATGCTGCGCTTTCTCCTGGTGCTGGTCAGCTGTTTCTTGGCTTTCTCAACAGCCGCGTGAACGGCAGCTTCGATATCGTCGGCTCGGGCGTCAGCGTAGATGGTGCCCGAGCGATTCAGCCTGATCTCCAGCTTGCAATGCTTTTCTCCGTGATCAGGCGCTATTTCCCCAAGACGCACGAGCACGTCTCGAACCTGCTCCTCGAAGCGGGATAGGGCCGAGCGGACGATGTCCTGAGCGGTTTGTTGGGTTTTCGGTGGGAATCGATCCGAGAGCTCGGTGATATGAATGTTCATATCATCCTCCTTGGCTTGGAAAGGGGTTCTAAAAACCACTAACTCTTCATGATCATTTGCGCACGGTGTCTGGGTCAGTCAAGAGGTGGGGCCGGCCAAAACCGAGATCTCGGTTTTGGGATCGCGCGTCGTGGCGGGACTAGGCGAAGCGGTAGACGGGGAGATCGAAGGGGGTCGGGTGGCAGCCGCATTCTGCGTGGGGCTCGGGGGAAGACTTGCCCCGAGCGACTTTTTGTTGGACGAAGCGGACCACTTCATCGGGGGCGCTCGGCAAGGGGATGACCCCGACGATGCCCGAGTCACACTTGACCAGCTGCATGACGGGGACGGGGAAGACCGACATG
The DNA here is from genome assembly GCA_011389755.1 of Deltaproteobacteria bacterium. Classification (GTDB taxonomy): domain Bacteria; phylum Myxococcota_A; class Polyangia; order JAAYKL01; family JAAYKL01; genus JAABTR01. Next base: position 6,860 of record JAABTR010000078.1, read on the forward strand.
AGGACGCAGGCGATCTGTTCGCGGCAGGCGCGTATGCGCCGAGCGAGCTGAAGTCCGCTGATGCGAGGCAGCAGCAGGTTTATGAGCGCTGCGTCGTAGCAGCGGTCTTCGACCATTTTCAAAGCGGTGTCTGCATCCGACGCGGCATCGATATGGACCCCAAGCGCGGAGAAGGACGCGGTGAGCTCTGCGCTTCTGTCGGGGCAGCTTTCGACGAGGAGGATGCGAAGGTCGTTGTTTAACTCGAGAGTGTGCATGTTATCACCTGTAGTCGCGTTTTGTGGAGCGGGTTGTCGGCATCTCTACGTCCCACGATGCGTAGCATAAGCCGATTGAAGCGAGCTTCTCAAGAGGAGAATTGCTCGAATCCGCGAATCGATGAGATTTTCGGACGGTGGCAGCGGATTGTTACCATCATGGTGGTATTTGTCGTGTTATCTTGGGACCGAGGCACCTAAATTCGAAAAAATCGTCGCGAGAATCGACGAACGAGGTGTTTTGAGGCGCTGTTCCTCCGGGAGGTTTTTGACACGATGGGCTGCACACCGCGAAAAGTACCTGTGATATTTTCGGTCACGATCATAGCCGCGATGGCGGTTATGGGTTGCGTTGAAGAAAAACAGCAGCCCATAAGCGCCGAGAAGGGGGACGATACGCGCGCCGAGGGCAGTGGAACGAGCTTTGCCGATGCGGGAACAGACGCTCAGACCGACCAAAGTGACATCGATGACGGCAGCGACACAGTCGAATCGGACTCCGGTTGGCCGAACGCCACCGAAGATGAAACTGTTTCGCAAAGCGATTTCGAAACCCACTCCCAGGAGGAGGACACTGAGGACACCGGGGAGCAAAAGACCGACAAAGACGGCGACGGTTGGCACGAGCCTCTGGACTGCGACGATGAAAATGCCGACGTCAATCCCGGTCAGGAGGAGATCTACGATCCGCCAAACGGGGTCGACGATGACTGCGATGGACGGATCGATGAGGCCCCCACCACGCGACAAGAGGGCCCCATCGAGCCGGACTGCTCGGGGTGCCCAGCGGTCGGTGACCACGTCGACAACATGCGATGCGCCATCGATTTGTGCGATGACGCAACCGTCTTGGTCAACGAGTACGGCTCACCCAGCGGCGCCATCACGCAGCAGACCTACATCGCCGTGGAGCGCTTTGGTGCGGACGTCAACGATCTGGCCCCTCTTTACAACGGCTCCTATGCGTTGATGGGGACCGGTCGCGTGTTGGACGCCGGTGACCACATGGTCGACCTGAGCGCCGGGACGAGCGGTCAGACCGATCCCTTCGGCAACGCCGAGGGGCTGAGCTTCGACGTCATGGAGTGGCGGATGAAGCTCAAGGCGCCGAAGACCGCGGGCGGGTTCCAGGTTCACTACATCTTTTTCTCCGCGGAATACGACGACTACATCGGTGACGATTTCAACGACAAGTTCTACATGTTCATCGAGGCCCCCAGCACCAACGGCGGCGCCCGCACGGTGATCAACTTCACGCAGTGTCGAGATCCGGATGGATACCACGACTTCGTGTGTGATGACGCCTCCATGGACTATTGCGATCAGGGGGAGAGGTACTGTTACATCGCCATCAACACCGCTTTGTCCGAGTGCTGCTGGTACGATGGTTGCCCAGGCGGGCAGGCCGCGACGAACATCGCGGGGACCGGCTTCGAATGCGCGCTGAGCCAGGCGAGCGATCTTTCGAACCACGGCTCTTCCACAGGTTGGCTCGTGACCGGGTGGCCCGTGGAGCCCGGTGAGGAGTTCGAGATAGTCTTCCACATCCACGACACCGGTGACGGGTTGTATGATTCCGCGGTGATCCTCGATAAGTTCTTGTTCATGAGCAAGGTCACGGCCGGGACCAAGCCGCTGTGACCCCCAAACCGCCGCGACGAGTGCCGAGCGACCTTCAAGCCTCTTTACGGCGCGGCCCGAGTGTCGTAAATCGGTAGACATGAGCTCCAAGAAAAAAAACAAAGCCGTCTCTTCGCGGCTCATCCTCGCCGCCGTCCTCGCCTTGGTGCTGGGTGGCTTCCTCTTCACCTCTTTTACCCACGCCGCCCTCGACGGCCTCGATTGGCATTTGCGCTCTGAGATGGCGATGATCGCCCCGGATTTCGAAGTCTTCAACGAAAAGGAGGCCAAAAAAGTCCCGGAGTTCGTCTTGCAAGACCGCTTCGGTAACCCGGTGGAGCTCAGCCAGTTCGAGCCGTTTGACCTGCTGCTCGTCAACATTTGGTCCTCGGGCTGTCCAGCCTGCGAGAGGGAAATCCCCTCGTTGACCGAGCTCGATCGCCTGCTGCCCAGCCTCGGACGCGTCGGACTCATCACCATCACCGTCGACGACTCCTGGGACGACGTGTCGAGTTACTTCCCGCAGGGCACCGACTTGCGGGTGCTCTTCGACCCGGAACAGAAAGTCGCCAAGGAGATATTGGGGACCGAAAAGTATCCGGAGACGTTCATCCTGGACAAAGAGCGGCGCATACGCGCTCGATTTGACGGCGAGCGCGAATGGCATTCCGAGCCGATGCTCAGATATATCGCCTCCTACCTTTGAACCCGGGCTAAAGATCGCCCTCGCAGGAGGCGCCTCGGGGAGGTTTCTAGCCTCCATGTAGGCCTGTGTGGTACATCTTGTCTATTCTTGAAATGAGGAGGAGCGCATGAGCAGGTTTATCGCGGTGACATCGACCATCTGGGCGTTCGGTCTCGTCTTTTTGACGGCCGATGTTTCGAGCGCGAAGAAGGTCGAAGACCTCACGTACCGTTACGATCAGATTTGGAGCTCATCGGTGCGGTTCGTCAGGGTGGACAGAGGCTTTTCCATTGTCGAGAAAGACAAGGCGTCCGGCTACCTCCTGTTTGAATACAAGGACGCCGGGCGGAACCTCTTCGGCTCCCTGGAGTTCGTCCCGGTGGTGGTCCAGGGCAAAAAGCTCGTCAAGGTCTCGCTTCGCATTCAAGGGATGCCGACTTACGTGGAAAAGGTTATGCTCGACGGGCTCCTCAAGAAACTCAAGCAGGAGTTTGGTGGGCCGCCGCCTGCGCAGCGCGTCGTCGAAGCGAACGAGTGCTCGAAGTGTTCGAGCGCTTCTGCGTCCAAAGATGACTCGACTGAGCAGGCAGATGATGAACAGGGAGCCGAAGAAGAGCTCAAGAGCCAGGAGGACGAATAATCATGACGCGTCGAACGCTCGCTTTTGTTAAACCGAACGCCGTGGAGGCGGGGCACATAGGCGATATTATCGGTCGCTACGAAAAAGAGGGGTTCGCGATACGCGGACTGAAGATGCTCAAGCTGTCTCCCTTGCAGGCCAGCGCCTTCTACGCGGAGCACGAGGGCAAGTACTTTTTTCCTCGGTTGATAGAGTTCATCACCTCCGGCCCCATCTGCGCGCTGGTCCTCGAAGCGCCCGAAGCGATTGAGCGCAACCGCGAGGTCATGGGGGCCACCGATCCGGACAAAGCGGAGCCCGGGACCTTGCGCGCGGCGTATGCCGAGTCGATGACCAAGAACGCGGTTCATGGTTCGGACTCCGAGGCGAGCGCAGCGCGGGAGATCGCGTTTTTCTTTTCCGAAAAAGAGCTGTGGCTTTGAAGCCCGCATCTGTGATCCCTGCGACGCACCTGTGCCGCTGACGCGACACCTCGTGTGGTCGTGTGGTTCAATCTTTTTGTCTTAATTACAGTAGTTTAAACGGAGCGGTGCGCCTCGGAACGCCTTTTGCAAAATGCCGATTTGCGATCAAGGAGGTCCGAATGGAATGCGTAAAGCCAGGGCACCTTAAGTCTGCTTATCGAGTCGCTCAGCGTTTTATGGCCGCTCATCCGGCGGCGTCCCTGAGCTGGGACTGGGGGCCGGCGATTTTTTTGTACGGACTCGATGTATTGGATTCGGATAGCGATAGCATCGGTGGGCGCGACTATCTCGGAGAATACTTCGCGCACCACGTGAGCAGAGGGCTCGCCGTCGACTGGTCGGACAGATGCGCCTCGGGATTGGCGGCTTGGCGGTTGGCGAGACAGGGTCCAGGCAGTGTGGCGGCCTCGGCGTGCGAGGAGATCGCCGCGTACCTCTCAACCGCTCCGCGCAACGAGCTGGGCGCTCTCGATCATCTGGGAACGACGACGATTTACTCGCGGCTGTATCCGCGCTCGATTTGGGTCGACTCCCTCATGATGTACGCGGTCTTCGCAGTGGCTTGGGGGCGCGAGCGCAACGACGACGAGCTCGTGCGCTTCGGCGCAGACCAACCTTTGATCTTCGCTGCGGTCCTGCAAAACGAACTGACGGGTCTGTTCGGCCACGCCTGGGATTGGGAGAAAAGACTCGAGATTCCCCACGGAGGCGTTATGTGGCTGAGGGGGAACGGATGGGCGGCCTTGAGCATGGCGAGCATTTTGGAGCTCTTGCCCAAGGAGTACCCCACCCGGCGCGCGATCGAAGCGGTCTTTTCGAAGCTTGTCTTGGGTCTGTTTTCCAAGCAGAGAAGCGACGGTCTGTGGGGGACGCTCCTGGACGAGCAGGACAGCTATCCCGAAGCCTCGGGCTCGGCGCTCGCGGCGGCGGCGCTGTGCAAGGCGATTCGGCTGGGGATCTTGCCCGCGACGTGCGGTCCGGCTGTGAATAAAGCGTTCGAGGCGTTGTCGGGCTTTGACACGGGGCAAAGCTGCGCGCGACGGGTGTCGGGTCCGACCATCCCGCTGTGGCGTTGGTTGTACCGAGTCATCCCGTGCCGGCGCGAGGCGAGCTACGGCGTGGGGGCTTATCTTATTTTGGCGAGTGAAATCGAAAAGCTGGGCAGCTTGAACTGATTCAGGCGGGGATCCCCGGGGCCGGGAAACCGTCGCACAGCTCCTCGACCTCTTTGGCGATCTGCGAAAGCGCGGTCTCGTTTTCGACGTTGTCGGCGACGCGGTTCATCCAGTCGGCGAGCTTGTCCATCTCGGCCGTCCCCATCCCGCGGGAGGTCAAAGCGGGCGTGCCGAGGCGCACCCCGCTCGGATCCATGGGCGGGCGCGGATCGAAGGGCACCGTGTTGTAGTTGCAGACGATGCCCGCCAGATCGAGGGCTTTTGCGAAAGGCTTGCCGGTGGTGCCTCTCTTGGTGACGTCCACGAGCACCAAGTGGTTGTCGGTGCCACCCGAGACGAGGTCGAATCCTTTGTCCTTGAGGGCGCCGGCCAGGTGCTTGGCGTTTTCGACGATCTTGTGGGCATAGGTCTTGAACTCGTCCGTCGCGGCCTCTTTGAGGGCCACGGCGATTCCAGCGGTGGTGTGGTTGTGGGGGCCGCCTTGGAGGCCGGGGAACACCGCTTTGTTGATGGCCTTGCGGTGGGCCTTCTTCATCAGGATCATCCCGCCCCTGGGGCCACGCAGAGATTTATGAGTCGTGGTGGTGACCACGTCGGCGTGGGGAACCGGCGAGGGATGCGCGCCGCCCGCGACCAGACCGGCGATGTGGGCCATGTCGACGCACAAGATAGCCTCGACCTCCTTGGCGATGGAGGCGAAGATCTCGAAGTCGATGATGCGCGGGTAGGCCGTCGCGCCGGCCATGATGACCTTCGGACGGTGTTTGCGAGCGAGGTCCCGCACCATGTCGTAGTCGATGAGGTGTGTCTCGGGATGGAGCTCGTACCGGATCGGTGTGAAGAAATCGCCTGTGATGCTCACGCCCCAGCCGTGGGTCAGGTGACCGCCGTGATCGAGGGCCAAGCCCATGATGGGGTCTCCGGGGCGGGCAAAGGCATAGTAGACCGCGAGGTTGGCCGGGGAGCCGGAGTAGGGCTGCACATTCGCGGACTCGGAGCCGAACAGCGCCTTGGCGCGGCGGATGGCCAGCAGCTCGATCTGATCAATATATTGTTGACCCTCGTAGTAGCGTTTTTTCGCGTAACCCTCCGAGTACTTGTTCGTCAGGACAGAGCCGCTCACCTCGAGGACCGCGCTGGAGACGTAGTTCTCGGAGGGTATGAGCCGCAGCTTGCTGCGTTGACGGCTCGCCTCAGCGCCGACGAGCTCGGCGATTTCCGGATCGGTCTTTTTCAGGTTCTCCATGTCGAAACTCCTTGGATTCCATACGATGCTTCTGGCCGTTTTTTGACTTCGTTCTCACTAAACGGGGAAGTCACGTGCGTATAATTGAACGTAGAGACGTTGTTTTTCACCCTATCGCAGCGAATTTGCAAAAAACAGCATTTTTTTTGTCGGGAGACCACCTGTCGCGTTTGGAAAATCGTATGGTCAAACCATCGCCGAGCCTCTATAATGTGCCGCGAGTTTGGTGAAATTCTTCAGGGAAATGAGGTTGAAATCCATGACCAAGGCCGAAATCGCGGAAAATGTTTACAGGCAACTCGAAGGAATCACGAAACGCGAAGCCGCTGAGGTGGTCGAGTCGGTGTTTGGGCTGGTCAAGGATACGTTATCGCAGGGGCGCGAGGTCAAGATTTCGGGATTCGGCAAGTTCGCAGTGCGGCAAAAACAGCCTAGGACAGGGCGCAATCCTCAAACCGGCCGGCCCCTGCTCATCGATGCCCGGAAGGTGATCACCTTCAAGCCCAGTCAGGTCCTGCGAGATTTTGTCAATAACTAGATATCCGTCCCCGTAGCGCCCTCCCGACCGACAGACTCACTCTTTTGTCTGTTTGACTCGCGGCACGCCCGGCAGGACTCGAACCTGCGACCATCGGCTTAGAAGGCCGGTGCTCTATCCAACTGAGCTACGGGCGCTCAGACCACGTCGACTGTCGTCGAGCGTTTGGTCGGGGCGAAAGGATTCGAACCTTCGACATCCAGCTCCCAAAGCTGGCGCGCTACCAGGCTGCGCTACACCCCGAAAACGAGGGCGAAGATTACGGTCAAAATTTGTTTTTGGCAAGATAGAAGAGACAAGAAAAAACTTTAAAGAGCCGTGCGGCTTTTCGTTGACATGACCGAAAGATGCTGCATAATCCCCGTCACCCCTGCGCCGGGGACACTAGTCAATGAGGTACCAGCTATGAGTGGAAACGCTTTAAAAATTTACGAAATCGAGCAAGAGCAGCTCAGGCCCAACCCGCTTCCCCAGTTCAAGGCCGGGGACACCGTGCGCGTGCATTATAAAATCCGCGAAGGTGAGAAAGAACGCGTCCAGGTCTTCGAAGGGGTCGTCATCCGGCGACACCGAGGCGGTCTGCGCAGTACATTCACCGTGCGTAAGATCTCGTACGGCATAGGCGTGGAGCGAATTTTTCCGGTTCACACGCCTCACATCGAGAAGCTCGAGGTCAAGGCGCGAGGGCGCGTTCGTCAAGCCCGTCTCTATTACCTGCGTGAGCGCCGCGGTAAAGCCGCGCGCATTCGTGAGATCGGCATCAGGTAAGCAGCCCTTTTTTGCTCTTGCCTCACTGGGGGTCGTGTGGAATCAGATGATCTGTTCTCTGGTGAGATGGAGCGTCGGCTGCATACTGACTGTCTCGACGGTAATCGCATGTGGCGTCCCGCCTTCGAGGCGGACGCAGGTGGAATACACCGATGCGGACGCTCAGGCCGAGACAACCGCGCGCTGCGCGGGCAGCCGGTCTCAGGATCTCGAAGGTCGCATCGAAAAAGCTCTCACAAGCCAGAGCTGGGATCGCGCCGCTCTCGAACAGATCGCCGCTGAGATCGCCAGAGACATAAAAGAGTGCCCCACGACCGCGTCTTTCGAGCAACTTGTCGCGCGTGCGCGCCTGCTCCATATCCTTACAGAGCTCGAGCCTGACCCCGAGAGACGCCAGCCTTCGGTTGAAACTGGAGTGAGCATCTCTCGAGAGCTCATGGATGCCTTTCCCGCCCATGTGGAATCTCCCTATTATCTCGCGATATTTTTGGGGCGTCAGGCGCAAAAGCAAGGTCTCTCCGCCCTCGCGACGGTCAAAAAAGTCGAAAAACTCGCCTTGTCGGCAGTGGAAAAAGACCCGGCGTTCGATTCCGCCGGTCCCTTGCGGTTTCTCGCAATGCTCTATATCAAAGCCCCTGCGTGGCCGGTGAGTATCGGCGATATTGACGCAGCGAGGGAATATGCCGTCCAGGCGGTCAAGACAGATGATGTGCCGATCAACTGGATCGTTTTGGCCGAGGTCTTGGCCGAAGACGGGGAGACAGAAAAAGCACGGCAGCTTCTCACGGATGCCCTGGATGCCAAGGCGGCCCGGCCGTCCTGGGAGCGCGCCAAGGTCATTTGGGAGCCTCGTGCTCGCGAGCTCCTGCGCCGTATCGACTGACCCTTCCTCTCACCGCACCCATTTCCCAGACGGAGACGACAAATACACCTGGCTTTGAGGTCGGGATCGTCGGCCGTGATCCGAGAAATGGCTAAAAGGGTTCTTCAGAATACAGCGTTGGGGGCGCTTGGGGGGCGCCTCAGAGCCGACGATGAGTCTCGATAAAGCGATTGATAACGGGAAAATGAACGATTTCTCCAGGAGATCTACGGGATACGAGATCTCTTCAGATTCGATCGCCTTGCGATCAAAGAATTGAGATCTCCGAGGTGGAGAGATCGAGGACAAAAATACGGTGTAAGCAAAAAAATACCGAGGCATTAAAATTATTTTTCGGCGATCCATGTTTTTAATATTTGGATATAGATTCCTATAAGTACTTTAATTTAAACCATAAACAGCGTGCTTCATGCCGAGATCCAGGGGAGGCAAGGGCGGATAAGTGGTGATTACGGTCGCAACACGAAATAGTTCGCTATTGACAGGAATCTATTCAGTGGAATATATTCCCCAGTATAAATTGAGACGCAAACACTCGGTGGTATCCAGACAATGGATTCGTTAGAAAAGAACATCCCCAGTAGCGGCCTTTTAAACGAAAAGGAGCTGGATCTGTTCGAAAAACAGAACCCGGACGGGATGTCCTCCGCTCAGATCATTGATCTCTTCAATAAGCGCGGGATCAAGTTTTCGGAGGCAACTTTTCGCAAATATGTGCAGCTGGGCCTGTTGCCGAGGAGCCGCCGGGTCGGAAGTAAGGGTAAACACAAGGGGTCGAGAGGGCTCTATCCTCCAGGGACCGCGCGTCAGGTCAACGAAATCAAGAGGATGATGGCGCTCGATTACACGATCGAAGAAATCAGGCAGCACTTCGCATTCGTTGGCGGCGAGATCGAAGAGCTGAGGACCTTGCTCATGAGAATCATGGACAGACTCGAAGAGAGCTTGGTCCGGAACGAGGAAGATGCCTTCATCATCGCCGGGCTCAGGGCGCAAATCGGCGAAGCGAGGGTGACGGCAAAGAGCCTTGTCGTGAGGCTGGAAGACGCAGCAACGAGGATTCGCGAGTTGAGGCAAACAGCTCGAGAGGCTGTCTAGGGCGACGGCACTCGGCGACCAAGTGAACCGGGAGGAGACCATGTCAGAGGCGAAAAAGCTCGATAGGGCGGATGTCGAGCAGCAGGGTGGTCGAAAGGCGCGAAGCACGCGGAGGAAGCGTCCGGTTCGTGCTCGAACCATTCCAATCAAGAAGATGACCAAGGAGCAGATGCGCATCGGCAGGCTCCTGTATCCAGAGATGGACCACGGGAGGCCCAAGGTCAGAGCCCATTGCGCAGGTGGCGAGAGGCCCTGCCCCTTCGTGAGCTGCAAGTATCACTTGTATCTCGACGTGAACCCGGAGACCGGATCGATCAAGCTGAACTTTCCCGACATAGAGATTTGGGAGATGGCCGAAACGTGCGCTCTGGATATCGCAGAGAGAGGCGGTGTCACCCTCGAAGAGGTCGGAGAGATAATGAACCTCACGAGGGAGCGCATTCGGCAGCTCGAGATGTCCGGAATCAGCAGAATGATCGAAAAAGACAAAGAGCTGGGCATCAACCTCGAACAATTTGCCGAAAAGGCCAGCTGAAGAGCGACCTCGAGGCGAGAAATGTGCACGCGCCGGGGCCTTTAGTCTTCGTTGTCTGCCGGGTAAACGATATATCCGTCGATGAAGAGGTCGTCGGCGAGCTGCTGGGTCTCGACATCGACGAGCCGGGTCGCGTCTTCGATGCGATCGACACCTGCGAGCCCGTTCCAGCAAATTCCCCGGCCGATGAGCTTGGGGGCGATGAACAAGCAGAGCCTGTCGGCCAGCTGAGCGGACAAAAAAGCCCCGTGGATTTTTGCACCGCCTTCGACCAGGACGCTCAGGACTCCGCGCTGCCCGAGCACGGAGACCAGGCGACGAAGGTCCACTTTGCCCGTCGCGTCAGCGGGTAAGGTCACGACCTCGACACCGGGCAGAGCCTGCAACTTTTCTTTTTGATTGCCGGGATCGTTGCTGTGGGCCACGAGCACTGGAGTTTGGGGCGATGCCGAAGCGATGAGGGCGGATTCGAGAGGAACCCGCAGCGAGGAATCCATCACGATTCGCAGCGGGGTGATGCCGGGCGCATCTCGAACGGTCAGCTGAGGATCGTCGCTTAGGACGGTCTCGATGCCCACGAGGACCGCGTCGCAGTCGGCTCTGAGCTCGTGGGCGCGACGTCTCGCCTCGGCCCCTGTGATCCATTTCGAGCTTCTGGTGTGGGTCGCCAGGTTGCCGTCGAGGGTCATTGCCGCCTTGAGGAGGATGCCCGGGCGTCCCGTCGTTCGATGGTTCATGTAACCGAACAAGAGCCTGTTGCACTTTGCCTCCCAAGGTCCGCCTGAGGCGACCTCGATGCCGGCGCGTTCCAAGACTTCGATGCCGCCCCCGCTGACGCGGAGGTCCGGATCCATCATACCTACGATGACGCGACCGACCCCGGAGGCGACGATCGCGTCGGCACAAGGAGGCGTGCGCCCGAAGTGACAACAGGGTTCTAAGGTCACATAAAGATCAGACCCGCGAGCAGCTTCTTTGGCCTGCCCGAGGGCAACGGCTTCGGCGTGGGGGTGACCCGGACGCTCGTGGTGTCCTTCCCCGACGATACGACCGGCAGCGACAACGACCGCGCCAACGCGGGGGTTGGGACTGGGGCGGCTTTGCCTGGCGAGCTGAATCGCGACGTCCATGAAGAAGGGATCGATCGGTGGACGCCTTGGAGGCATGACTTAAGGACCTTTCTTCGAGGTTGTCTTTCTGTCCTTTATGAGATCTGCCAGCTCTTGCATGAACTCGTCAATATCCTTGAAAGAGCGATAAACGCTGGCGAACCGGACATAAGCGACTTCGTCGAGCTGTTGCAGCCTGGACATGATCTTTTCACCGATAAGACGACTCGAGATCTCCGTCTCACCCGTGGCGCTGGATTCCTCCCCGATTTTATCCGCCAGGCGCTCAATCGCATCCACAGAGATGGGGCGCTTTTCACAGGCTTTGTAGATGCCCCTGAGCATCTTGTCGCGACTCCATGGCTCTCGCCGGTCGTCTTTTTTGATGACGACCGGCAAGGAGCGGTCCGCTCGTTCGTAGGTCGTGAAGCGGTGCGAGCAGGAGTCACAAAGTCGCCTGCGCCGAATCTCGGTGCCTTCTTTAGCGCTGCGAGAATCGATGACGCGGGTATCCAGCTCTCCACAGACCGGGCATTTCATCGCAGTTCGATTTTGTCGATTCGCCGGGAATGCCTCCCCCCTTGAAAGGAGGCGGTCAAAAATTCCCGCACGATGTCTTCGGCAAGACCCGGCCCGATGACACGGCCCCCAAGGCAGAGGACGTTCGCGTCGTTATGCTCGCGGCTCATCTTGGCCATGTAAGGGTCTGTGCAAAGTGCCGCCCGAACGCCGCGGTGGCGGTTGGCGGCCATGCTGATACCGATGCCGGTGCCGCAAATCAGGATGCCTTTGTCGGCTTGACCGGTCTCTATGGCGCGCGCGAGCTCATGAGCCAGGTCCGGATAGTCCACCGAGTCCGTGGTGTGAGTTCCCAAATCGATGATTTCGTAGTCCGAGCGTGACAGGCTTCGGCGAAGCGACTCCTTGAGCTCGAATCCACCGTGATCACAGGCGAGTGCGATTTTTTGAGGCATGTTAAAATCAATCTTTGAACCGGCTGAAACACAAGGTGGCGTTCGTTCCGCCAAAACCAAGGGAGTTGGAGACGACATTGTCGATCTTCATCTCCCGCGGCTCGTTGGGGACGTAGTCCAAATCGCATTCCGGATCCGGGTTGTTTAAGTTGGCGGTGGGGGGCGCAACTTGCTCGCGGATGGCTTTGGCTGAGGCGACGGCTTCCACCGCACCGGCGGCCCCCAAAAGGTGACCGGTCATCGACTTGGTCGAGCTCATTGCCAGCTTCTTGGCGTGATCTCCGAAGGCGTTTTTGACCGCCAACGTCTCCAGCGGGTCGTTCAGCGGAGTGGATGTTCCATGAGCGTTGATGTACTGAACGTCTTCGCGGGCGATCCCCGCCGACCTCATGGCCATCTGCATGCACCGCACGGCACCTTCTCCACCGGGGGACGGAGCCGTAATGTGGTTCGCGTCGGCGGTGGCGCCGTATCCGGTCAGCTCCGCGTAAATTTTGGCTCCTCGCGCCTTGGCGTGTTCAAGCTCCTCCAATATGAGGATTCCGGAACCTTCGGACATGACGAAGCCATCCCGATCTCGGTCGAAAGGACGGCTCGCTGTTTCGGGATCGTCGTTTCGCGTGGAGAGCGCTTTGAGGGCGTTGAATCCCCCGATCCCAAGAGGCGTTATCGTCGACTCGGCGCCTCCGGCGATCATGACATCGGTCTCCCCGAGCTGAATCCAGCGAAGAGCGTCGCCGATGGCATGTGAGGAGCTCGAGCACGCGGTCGTCGTCGTGATGCACGGGCCTTTCGCGTTGAAGCGTATCGAGATTTGGCCGGGCGCCAAGTTGGAGATGATGCCTGGGATGAAGTAGGGCGAGATGCGCCTGGGCCCCTTGGCATTGAGCGTGTCCTTGGTAGACTCGATGGTCTCGAGTCCGCCGAGGCCCGCGCCGATGATTGTTCCCACTCTGGGAGCCATCTCGTCGGTTATCTCGAGGCCGGAGTCGCGGATTGCTTCGTAGGCAGCGGCGATCGCGAAGTGGATGAAGCGGTCCATTTGGCGGACCTCTCGTTTGGGTATCCACTTGTGGGGGTCGAAATCCTTGACCTCTCCCGCGATCTTCGTCGGGAAAGCCTCTGTATCGAATCTCGAGATCCGCGCGATACCGCTTCGGAGCTTCATGAAGCCGTCCCACATGCTCGCGACGTCATTGCCGAGCGGGGTAACCGCTCCCAGCCCGGTAATTACTACTCTTCGCTTGTGTGCCACGGCTGTCCTTTCTTTTTAGCTGTTCGCTTTGGAGGTGATGTAATCGACGGCATCCTTGAATGTCCGCAGCTTTTCGGTGTCCTCGTCGGGGATGTCGATCTCGAATTGCTCTTCGAGAGCCAGGACCAGCTCGACGACCGCGAGGCTGTCAGCGCCCAGATCGTCGACGAAAGAGGTCTCCATCTTCACCTGCTCGGGGTCGACGTCCAACTGCTGGCAAACGATCTCGCGTACTTGGTTTTCGATTTCCATTTTTTCCTCCAATAATCGTCGCGCGAACGGTTGGTGAAAGCGCGAGCGTTTTCTTGCGGCGTTATAGGGCCGCGGGCTTATGAGTTTGCCTCGAGCATCCGAATCGCGTCTTCGACGTTTTCCGGAGCTTGGACGGAAACAACCTTGGCCTGGGGGTCTATTTTGCGAAGGAGGCCCGCCAACACGTTGCCGGGGCCGAACTCCACAAACCGATCGACCCCCTCGGACAAGAGTGTTTTCATCGACTCTGTCCAGCGAACCGGGCTCGTGACCTGTTTTACCAGCAACTCGCGTATGCGCGAAGGGTCCCGGTTCGGAGCTGCTTCGACATTTGAGACTACGGGCACCCGGGGAGGGGCCAGCGCGATGTCTTCGAGAAAAGCATCCAGGCCCCTGGCCGCCGGCTCCATGAGTGTGCAGTGGAAAGGGGCGCTCACTTTCAGTGGGATGACGCGGCCGCCCCGCTTTTTCAGCTCGGCACTCGCCCGGGCGACGGCATCTTTGTCGCCCGAGATGACAATCTGTTCGGGAGAGTTGAAGTTCGCCGGCGAGACGACTCCGTCCGATGATTCGAGCCGACAGACCTCTTCTATGACAGCCGCATCGAGTTTCATCACCGCGGCCATCGCCCCTTGTCCCGCCGGGACGGCGTCTTGCATGAGCTGGCCGCGCCGGCGCGTTGTGCGCACGGCATCTTCGAAGGTCATGGCGCGCGCTGCCACGAGGGCAGAAAACTCACCGAGGCTATGACCGGCTACGAAATCCGGTTCGATGTCGCATTTGTCTTGAAACGCCCACAAAGCAGCCGTCGAGACCGTCAGGATCGAGGGCTGCGTGTTGGCGGTCAGGGTGAGGTCTTCGCCGGGGCCCTCGAAGATGAGTGTGCTCAGAGAATCTTTGAGCGCTTGGTCCGCACGCTCGAATGCCGAGCGCGCGGCTTCGGAGCTTTCGTGCAGCTCCTTGCCCATTCCGACTTTCTGTGCACCTTGGCCGGGAAAGAGAAAAGCGACTTTCATTTTCACCACCTCAAAAGCGCAGAGCCCCAGGAGATTCCGCCTCCGAGGGCTATCATGAGCATCAGATCACCTTCGTTGACGCGCCCAGCGCGGACCCCCTCGTCGAGGGCGATGGGGATGGACGCGCTCGAAGTGTTGCCGAAACGCTCCAGGTTCAAGATGAACTTATCGAGCGGAATGGACACCCGCTTCGAGACCGCTTCGAGGATGCGCATGTTCGCTTGATGGGCGACCACGATGTCGACATCCTCAGCGGAAAAATCGTTGGCCGCTATCGCTGCCTTTGCTGCGTCCGCCAGGTAGCGGACGGCATAGCGATAGACTTCGCGCCCTTCCATGTGGACATAGTGAAGTCGGTCGGTCACCGTCTGTTTAGAGGCCGGCATCGCCGAACCTCCGGCGGGGATCTTTAAGATATTCGCCAAGGAACCGTCGGTGAACTTGTGTGTCGAGAGGATGCCGCGGTTCTCAGCGGTATCGCCCCGCAGGATGAAGGCGCCGGCGCCGTCTCCGAAGAGGACGCAGGTGTTGCGATCTTCGAAGTCCAAAACGCGGGACAAAAGCTCGACCCCTATCACGGCTACGTTCTTGGCCTGGCCGCCCCGTATGAAGCTGTCGGCGATAGACAGCCCGTAGATGGAACCGGCGCAAGCCGCCGCGATATCGAAGGAGGGACAGTTGTTTTTAGCACCAATCTTATGCTGAACATAGGCGGCGGTTGCTGGTAGGGGCCTGTCGGGAGTCACGGTGCCGCAAATGATCATGTCGAGGTCATCGGGCTTCAATCCCGCCATATCGAGCCCATTCAGCACGGCCTGCGCGGCCATGTCCGACGTCGCGATTCCGTCCTTGGCGATCCTTCTCTCACGGATTCCGGTGCGTTCCACGATCCATTCGTCTGATGTGTCGACGAGCTTTTCGAGGTCGGCGTTCGTGAGCACACCTTCGGCCACATAGCTGCCGGTACCGACGATCCTGGTCCGAATCTCAGTCATCGAGCTTACTGCTTTCCAACTCGCAATGTGCCGCCTTGGGACAAGGCGACCGGGAACCATATCGAGTTATATGCTTTTGATTACTCGGCGCTGGTCTCGGCGACCTCTTCCTCGATTTCCAATACCTGACGGCCGCGATAGGTCCCGCACTCCCGGCAAGCGGTGTGCGGAGCGGTCGGGGATCCACATTCTCGGCAGGACGACACGGCCGGGGTGGCCATCTTGTCGTGCTGGGAGCGACGCATGTCACGTCTTGAACGCGAGGTTTTCTTCTTTGGAACAGCCACTTTAACTCTCCTTTTTATTCAACTTGATGCCCGCCAGAGGAGCGAGCCTGGGGTCTATGCCTGCTGGGGGTTTGGCCGCCTCGAATTCTGCGAGGCCCGGGCAACTTCCTTGGCACTTGGGATTCATCGGCAGCTCGAGCATGATCGCGTCTCGGATGATCCGGTCGAGAGCCACGGTGTCGCCGTTGTACCATTCCCGCTCGAGATCATCTGGGGTCAGCTCCCCATTTTCGTCGATCTCTTCGTACTTTTCCATCGGCATCAAGTAGCTCATGATCTCTGCTTCGAGGGGGTACTCGATGTCCGAAAGACAGGTCCCACACTGTGTGGCGATACGAAGCTGTGCTTTGCCCTTGGCGAGCACACCGCCGGCACAGGCTTCGAG
This sequence comes from Deltaproteobacteria bacterium, assembly GCA_011389755.1. GTDB lineage: Bacteria > Myxococcota_A > Polyangia > JAAYKL01 > JAAYKL01 > JAABTR01. The sequence goes on from JAABTR010000078.1 coordinate 23,042, forward strand.
CTTCAGCTTTATGTGGGAGGAGACCGGGCGGACGGCATACTCACACGCCTCGAGCTCATCGCTCAACCAGGGCAGCGGGATCTCGCTCTCGAGTACGACGGGGCCTTGCTTGATTCGCGCGAGCTCGACTTCGAAATGAGCGCGCTGCTCGTTATGTTTTGAGTTCTGCCGATCCATTACACGTCATCTCCTCACTGTGAGCCAGTGGGACGGAGCGGACAGTACGGCTACTAAACGACAGTGTCAAGTGGATAGATTTATTCGCAGACCCTCGATTGAAGGTGGGCAAAAGCTTACGCAGCTCGGCCGGTTCGAGGTTGATTTCGGCCTGTTTGTCAAAGCGACGTTTTCCCCATCTGGAAAACGCCTGGGTTTTCGTGCATCTTCTTGGGGC
>JAABTR010000448.1 GCA_011389755.1 Deltaproteobacteria bacterium
CTCACCGAGAGGAACTCCTCACGGCCGCTGAGCCGCTCCTCGAGCGCGCGGGCCACGCGGTCCGACTCTTCGAGAGAGGTCCCCGGCGGCACGTGGCTCATGACGAGCACGGTCCCTTCGTCGAACGGCGGCAAGAACTCGCTGCCCAAAAACGCGCCGCCCATAAGCGTGGCCGCAAGCGCGAAGATGGAGAAGGCGCCGACGAGCTTGGGCGACTTGAGCGAAAAGGCGATGAGCCGCTCCACCGCCGCCCCCAGTCCTCGCAAAACGAGAGATCCGTGCTGGTTTTTTGCGCCCCTTTTTTGGGCGTCTTTTTTGAAGAGCAAGAGGCACAAGACCGGCGTCACCGTCAAAGAGACGACCATCGACGCGAGCAACGAGACCACGTAGGCCCACGCTAAAGACGTGAACAGGCGCCCCTCGATCCCGGCCAGGGCGAACAGCGGCAAAAAGACCAGGATGACGATGAGCGTCCCCGAAAAGATGGGCCCGCGGACCTCCGAGGAGGCGTCCTTGACGATTTTGTGAAAGGGAATGGCCGCGCCGTGCTGCTTGAGGCGTTTGACGACGTTTTCGACGCCCACGATGGCGTCGTCCACGAGCTCGCCAACGGCGATGGCCAGGCCTCCCAGGGTCATGGTGTTGAGGGACAGGTCCAAAAGGTAGAACACCGCCCCTGCCGTGGCGAAAGACAGCGGCAGCGAGACCAGGGTGATGGCCGAGGCCTTCCAGTTCATCAAAAACAGCACCAAGATGACGACGACGAGCACGGCCCCGTGGGCGAGCGCCTCGATGACGTTGTCGACGCCCCGCTGGAGAAAAGTGGCTTGCCGAAACAGGTCGGTGCGCAGCTCCACCCCGCGGGGGAGCGTCTCCCGCAGCGCCTCGAGCTCGGAGTCGATGGCCGCGGTCACATCGAGGGTGTTGGTCCCCGGCTGCTTGAACACCTCCATGAGCACCCCGGGGGCTCCCTCGACGGAGGCTGTCCCCCGAGGATACTCGTATCCGAGGGAGACCTTTGCGACATCGGCGACCCGCACCGGCCGGTCCCGGTCCCCCGCGACGACCACCTTGCCGATCTCGTCGGCGTCTCGCAGGCGGCCCAGGTTGCGGACCAGCAGCTCCTCGTCGCCCAAGACCAGGTAGCTGCCGCTGGTGTTCTTAGACGCTCCCTGGAGGGCTTCGGCCACCTGCCCGAGGGTGACGTCGTGCCGGGTGAGGAGATCGGGATCGGCGAGCACCTGGTACTGTTTGTTCTCCCCGCCGATGACCACCACCTGCGCCACGCCGGGCACCGACATCAGGCGCCGCCGGACGACCCACTCGGCCAGCGTGTGAAGCTGCATCTGGGTCACGTCGTCGCTCTTGGCGACGAGCCCCACATCGAGGATGTTGCCCGTGATGGAGCTGATGGGCGCCATCTCCGGGACGACGCCTGCGGGCAGCTCGTCGTCGGCCAGCGCCAAACGCTCGCTGACGAGCTGCCGATCCCGGTACAGGTCGGTTTCCCACCCGAACTCGAGCCGGACGATGGCCAGGCCGTCCGTCGATGACGCGCGGACCTTGGTGAGGCCGGGGATGCCCGAGAGCGCCGACTCCAGCGGGATCGTGACCAGCATCTCCACCTCCTCGGGGGCGAGGCCCGGCGCTTCGGCCAGCACGGTCACGATGGGCTGATTGAGGTCGGGGAAGATGTCGAGCGGCCGCCGCGTCAGCTCGTAACCGCCCGCGACGAGCAGGACGGCGGCGATCCCGAGCACCAAGGCGCGGTTTTTCAAAGAGGCACTGATGAGCTTGTCCAACATGGTCGCCTCTTTTCGTCAGTGGGCGTGGCCGTGATCGCCCGCCCCGCCTCCACTCGCGCGGTCTTTTTGCGAGGCGGTGAGCAGCTGGCGACCGCCTTTGATCGCGACCACGTCTCCTTCTTTGAGCCCGCAGCCCCGCTCGAGGGCGACGTGCCGGCCATCGGACCACAGCGGCTGCACTTCGAGCGGCTCGAACCCGGCCGCGGTCTTTCGGTAGATCAGGTTGACGGTGCCGGTGGCGATGAGCGCGGTGCGCGGCAAGACGAACCCGCGCGTGGTGCCTTGCGTGGGCACCAGGAGCTGGATCCGCGTCCCGGCCCGATGCGCCCAGTCGAGGTAGACCATGTCACCCCGCTCTTTCCGGGAGACCACGCGGTTGGGCAGCGGGATCATAAAGTGCGTCGTGCGATCGCCGTCGTGCAGCGTGCTCTCCACCGAGCGGATGGTGAGATCGGTGACCAGGTTGTCCTCTGCCGGGTAAAAAAGCGTCACGGGGAGCTCCTGCCTCGAAGCGCGGCGCACCGCCGGCAGGTCGGCCTCGAACGCCTCCCCCACCACCAGCAGCTCGTCCAGGGCGACGAGGTCGAAGAGCAACGCTCCGGCTTCGACGGTCTGCCCCTGGTAGACGGGGCGCCGGGCCACCTCGAGCCCCTTGGCGCCTTTCATCTTGGGGGCGAAGACGCGGATGCGTTTGACCACCCGCCCTTTTTTTTCCAACGCGCGCAGCTGCGCCGGGCCGAGCCCCGCCAGCTCGAGCGACGAGACGACACCATCGAGCGCCGCCTCGAGCGACGCCACCCGCGCCTCGGCGACCTCGAGCTCCCCTTGCACCCTGCGCTTCTCGTCCTCAATCGCGCCCTGCGCTCCGGCGAGCTTTTCGAGGTAGCTCCTAAGCCTCTCGGCGTCGAGGGAGCTCGCGACGATCTCGGTCCTTATCTCGACGGCCTTCATCTGCAAGGAGCGAACCTCGGGCTCGACGACCTCGAGCACGGCCAAGAGATCTCCGGGCTTCACCGTGGCGTGCCGGGTGGCTCCCAGCGAGACGATCCGAACCCCCGCGGGCGCGGAGACCACGGCTCTGCGGTCCGGGTCCACGTCGATGGTGCCGGGGATCTTGATCCGCTGCTCGATGTTCGTCTCCGAGGCTGCGGCGGTCTCGATGCCCACGCCCGGCTCTTGTGCGGCGCCGGCGTGATCGTGGCCGTGATCACCATGCGCGGCGTGATCGAGATCGCGCTCGGTTCCGTGCTGGGCGTCGGCGTGGTCGTGCTCGTGCCCATGCTCAGCCGGTTCGTGTTCCTGATCGTGCTCATCCTCGTGGTCGTGCCCGTGCGCGGCGTGGTCCTGCGGCTCCCCGCCTTTCGCTGCGCGGTCCTTGCACCCAGGCGCGGCCACGCACGCAGCGCAGATGAGCAGCACGAGCAAAGGGCTTTTCGAGTCTCTA
>JAABTR010000449.1 GCA_011389755.1 Deltaproteobacteria bacterium
ACGATCGCCTCCCGGCGCTTCTCCTCGTACCGCGCCTGGGCCGACTGCCGCTGGGCGAGCGCCTCTTCGTAGCGCGCCCGCCCCGTGCTCCAAAGCGGGAGCTCCATCCCCACCTGAAGCCCTCCGGCCACCTCGCCGTCCGAAGGCGCAGCCTCCATCGCCGGGCCGACGAAAATATCCGGGACCCGCTCGGCGGACACGGCGGCGGCCCTGCGATCGGCGATGAGCACCTGTCGCCGCGCGTGCACGAGCGCAGGGGCCGACTCCTCGGCGTCTCGCTCGAGCTCGGCCAAGGGGGTGTCGATCTGCACCGGTTCGAGGTCCCACAGCTCTAACTCGGTCAAATCGAGCGGCCGGCCGAAGATCGCGTACGCGCGCTGCGCGGTGTTTTCGACCTCCACCTGCGAGTCCTCGAGGGAGCGCGCATCCCGCGACGCATTGGAGCGGGCCAGCGCCACCTCGATGCTGTCCGCCAGGGCGCTTTGCCCTCGAGCCTTGGCGATATCGGCGAAGCGGCGAGACCGAGCCGCGACCTGCTCCAAGATGGCGGCCTTGCGCCGGGCGTGGGCGAGCTTCGTGAGCAGCCCGCGGACCTGCAGCTCGGCCAAAAGGCTCGTGGTCTCGAGCTCCTGCTCGGCCGCGCGGACCAGCTCGTCGAACATCTCTTGCGTTTTTCCGAGCCGCCCGCCCCAAGGGACCGCGAACGCGACGCCCCCTTCGACCGAGTAGTGGCCCGAAAAATCGGTGAGGACCCGCGACTCCACGTGCGGGTTGGGCAGCTTGGAGGCCTCTTTGGCCGCGGCCCGCTCACCGGCGAGCCGGGCGCGCGCCTGCTCCACGGCGGGATGATCGGCGCGAGCCGTCTCGTAGAGCTGCTCGCCGCGTGGCTGCCGGCCCCACTTTGAGCTTTGGCCGGCAAATCCATCCGCGCTCCGCAGCGGCTGGTGGCAGCCCGAGACGATGGAGGCGCTCACCGCCAGGGCGATGAAAACCGTCGGGTTCATTCTCATGTCCAAGTCCTCACAAACCAACACGAACGCACACAGGTGGGTGCGTCCAACGTTCAAGGGGTGCGTTTGTCGATGGGAAGAGGCGCGACTTCAGTTCAGCCAGCGGCTCGTCGAAAGGCGAATCGCGCCGAAAGGTGAGTGGGGTCGTGCACGATCCCAGGGAGGCTTGGTGGGGGCCAAAGCCCACGAAATCATCTCGAAGCACGAAGACGAATCCACGGCCGCGGTCGCGAAGCCGCCGCACTTATTAGGACCGTGCGATTCATCAAGGCGCCCGTCCGGGCCCACCATCCAGCGCAGGGGATGTTTTTCACACGGGGTCCCTTCATGGCTGCCGGGGCTCGAGTGGGGGCAGTGGTGACCGGCGGTGTGATGCGCCGCGCTGGCCTCGGCTGCGGCCGCGGTTTCGGCCGCGTGCCCCGAGTGCGCGCCTTCGAAGGACGGAAAATGGCCGCAACAGCACGAGACCCCCCACTGAAAAAGCGCGGTGAGCAAAAAGACGCTCAGCACCCGTGTCTTGAAGCTAGCCATCACAAAATCAATCATGACGAGAAGGACTCGCCGCGTCAACCTGCCGGTGGTCGGGCCAGGCGAGGTGCCGGCCATCATACGAGAACCAAGCCAACCGAGCCTACTGATCCGACCCTGAGTCGTTTTTTTCTGGATTTCAGAGTTTTAATAATGACACCGCGGTCAAAATGGCTATTTTTATTCTGTATGAGCGAATCTTGCGAGTTCGCCAATAAAACGGGAGAAAACAATGTCTCTGCATGAACGGCTGAAACACGCACGAACCCGTGCCGGTTTCACGCTGGACCAGGTGTCTGAGCGGACCAGTATCGGGCAGAGTTCGATTTCCGAATTCGAGCATAAAAGAAGAGAACCCAGTTTGTCTCAGATAAGAAGGCTGGCTCAGGCGTACGGTCGTTCCGTAGATTTTTTCTTGTCGGATGCTCCGATGCCCAGGGAGATTGTGCTGTGGAGAGAGAAACCAGCGGAAAACGGCCCTGAGATTGAGGCAAAATTTCTTCGATACTGTCAGCAGTACCACAATCTCGAGCGCTGGAACGACGAAGTTGAAGCCTCGAGTTTGCCATTTGAGAGTGGACGATCTCCCGAGCATTATTCATACAAAGATGCGAGAAGACTTGCCCAAGACGTGCACCGGATTCTTCGACTTGGTGAGTATCCTGGGCAGAGCCTACTCAGAATTTTGGAGGAAGTCCGCGGAGTAAAGATATTTCATTTGGACTTTGCACCCACCGGCACTGCGGCATCGACATACAGTAACGAGATTGGTTCAGCCGTTTTGTTGAATTCAGCAAACAAGCGCTGGCGTCGGAACTTCGATCTCGCTCATGAGCTTTTCCACCTTCTCACGTGGAATGTGTTTCGCCTGGAAACGCAAGATAGTGATGTTGTTCCATCTGAATTTGAGGAGAAGCTCGCGAACGCTTTTGCAAGTGAGCTATTGATGCCTTCGGCGGCTGTTGGCTACGAGCTTGATAGGATATCGAAGGATGGAAACGTCCGAGTCGAGGATCTTTTCGACGTTGCCCGCGTTTTCGACGTCTCTGTGGAAGCACTCATCTGGCGAATGAAGACACTACGGCTCATCAAGGAGGACGAACAGGCTCGGCAATTGATCGAAAGAGCAAAATCGATGTCTCGCATCTACGAAGATCGGACAGACGACACGCCGGCTGCTTTCCCGACCAGGTACAGGTCGCTGGCAATCAAGACTCTAAGACGTGGTGAAATTTCCCTGGGCAAATTTGCTCAATATGTGGAAATGAGTCGCCGAGAAGCTCGTGATTATCTTTCATATGAGGTCGAGGACAGTGACGAACTTCAGATTGCTTCTACTTGACGCGAACGTCGTAATCTACCTGTTCGAGTTGGGGATCTGGGAATCAGTCATAAAGCGTTGCGAGATCCACCTTGCACGGTCGATTGTCGAAGATGAGGCACTGTTTTGGGAAGACGATGCTGGACAACGCCACTGTATCGACTGGAGCAAATACACCGGAAAAGGCGGAGTTGACGTGTTCGATGTTTCCGTTTCGGAGCTTCAGGGCTTCAGGAGTTCCTTCGACAAAATCTACTTCGAGAAGCTCGACTTAGGGGAAACAGAATCGCTCGCGTATTTGGTCCAAAATGAAGATGAAGATTTTCGCATCAGCTCGGCCGACAAGATCATTTACAGAGTGCTGGGAAACATTGGCTTGGGTGACAAAGGCATCTCTCTCGAAGAAATTCTTGCAAAACTGGGTATGAAGCGACCTGTGCTGCGTGAGCACTGCAAAAAGTATCGTGAAGAGTGGACACGCAAAGGCTTTGAAGAGCGGTTGCACGGCTTTGGCAAGAAATAAGTCTGCGACCGACAGTCTGAGGTCTTTTGCCACCACATAGGCTCGTAGCCTGGTGTTTTACCGGGCGGCGGCCACGTCGGT
>JAABTR010000450.1 GCA_011389755.1 Deltaproteobacteria bacterium
ACCCATTGCCCCTGGGGCAGGTAGAGCTCCTTGTTGTACGGGCAAAACGGATAGGTCCAGCATTTGTTTTTGACCGGCGCAACTAAAATTTCGCTACCCAGTAGGAACTGATCGTCGATCTTGTGGGCCTGGACGTCGCTCGGATACTCGAGCATCAAGTGGCGCACCACGGGCCAGCCGTGGTCGGCGGCCTCTGCGTAGAGCTGCTGCCGGTAAAAGCCGAGCGCCTTGTAGACCTTGGTAAAGCGGGCAAAGTGCTCCATCGCGTCGTCGTCGCTGTAGATTTGGGCGTTCTCTTCGGGCTGGTTGCCTTCGTGGGTGCGTAGCACCGCGGTAAAGGCGTTCATTTCGGTCCAGCGTTTGAGCTGATCTTTTTCACGGCTGTATCCAAGCCCATAGGCGCTGAGCGAGGTGTAGCCGCCTGTGTCAGAGTGGTTGAGCGCGATGCCGGAGAACCCTCCGCCGATGAGGCCGTGCAGCGCGCTGACCATCCCGTCGTACTTGTCCCAGGTGGTGAGCTGATCGCCGAGCCAGACAAGGGAAGAATAGCGCGGCGTTTGGGTGTGCCCCGATCGGTTGAAGATGAGGATCTCGCCTAGGAGGTCATTTTCGGTGAGCACCTCCCGGTTGAGTCGGGCCCACTCCACAGGGTATTGGTTGTGGTAATCGTGTCCGGTGACCCCCGAGGACATGACCGCGTCAAAGGGGAGAGCCTCGGCAAAATCGGCCATCCAACCGCTGCAGCCGGCGCGATCGATCATCTCATCGCGGATGACCTCTTTCATCCAAGTCTCAGCGTCGCTGCTAGTAAAGTCGAGCAGGCCCACTTCGAACGCCGTCACCTCGAGCAGGTAGGGGGAGCCGTCCGCTTTGCGCACGAAGTAGCCGCCGTCGATGCCTTCTTGAAAAAGATTGCGGCGCACCGGCTGAGCCTCTTCGGGCACGTCCCGAAACATGGAGTTGATGTAACACAAGGTGCGAATACCACGATCGTCCAGGGCGGTCACATAGTCGCTCCAGCCCGGGTGGTAGTTTTCGTTTTGCACCCAGTTCCACAGCACCTGCTCGCCGATAAAGGTCTTGGCTTTTCCCGACCAGGTCTG
>JAABTR010000451.1 GCA_011389755.1 Deltaproteobacteria bacterium
ATACTTGTCGCCGACCCCGACCACCGATATCTCCAGTGATGACCACCTCAGCGCGCCGAGTCTCTCACCGCCGGACCACGCCTCCAGCCCTGAGCCGGTCACCGCCACGCGACAGGCGCGGTCGCCTCCCGTGAGCCCCAAACAGATTCCCGCGAAGGTGCTTTCCATCTTTCAGGTTTTCCGCGCGTGCAGCCGCATGTGGCCCCGCTGAATCCCCTCGCCGGCGAGCGCCGCCAGCGCCGCGAGGTTGCTCGCCAGCCCGGCGCAGACCGCGACCTTCGCGAGATCCCCTCCGGTCTCAGCGCCGAGCAGCTCCAAGGAGAACCGCGCGACCGGGTGGGCCCGAGACGCGCCGCCGACAATCCCCACCGCCATGGGCATCTCGATGCTTCCCATGAGCCGCCCCCCCTCAACGCGCCACTGGGTCAAGGGGCCGTACGTGCCGTTTCGAGCCGCCCAGGCGTGCCCCCCGGCCTCCACCGCACGCCAGTCGTTACCGGTGGCCACCAGGAGCGCGTCCACGCCGTTGAAGATGCCCTTGTTGTGGGTCACCGCCCGGTAGGGATCGGCCTTTGCGAACTCACAGGCCGCCGCGACACCTCGTGCCACCTGCTCACCGGAAAACCCCCTGCGGGCCAGCGCCTCGAGCGGTATCGCGCAGCGCGCCCGCGCCCGGCGCCGATCTGCGAAGTTCGTGAGGATGCGCAGCCCCACCCGAGCCCCCGAGAGCTCCGCGAGCTTGGTCGAGACCGCCTCTGCCATGGTGTTGACGATATTCGCTCCCATGGCGTCGAGACAGTCGACCACCAGGTGTATGACTATCCGGTCTCGCCCCACGTCCTCGCGCGTTTCGACGAGGCGCGCGCCGCCGCCCAGGCTCAGAAGCTCCGGCTGAGAAGCGTCCGCTACCTCGAGGAGCTCCGCTTCGGCCTCAGCAATGCGCGCCGGCGCGTCCGGGCGCGGATCGAGAAGCTCGATCTGCGCGACGGTGTGGGGAGGATCGACATCGGTCACGAAACCTCCGGCGCCGCGAACCATGCGAGCGGCATTTGAAGCCGCTGCGATGACCGAGGGCTCTTCGATGGCCATGGGCACGAGGACCTCGACGCCGTCGATGACGAAGTTCGTCGCCACGCCCAGCGGCAACCCCAAGATCCCCACGGTGTTCTCGACCATGTTGTCGGCGACATCCAGGGGCAACCCTCTTTTCACCGCTTCCACGGCTCGATCACCAAGCCTTCGACCTATGATCTCGAGGCGCTCTTCGAGCGTTTTTCTGTAAAAACCGCTGAGCCTGGACGTTCCTTGCGTTTTCATGACGAGAACAATAATCTCATTCACCGTCCCAAACAAACTTCCCGCCCCCCGACTGGAAAACTTGCGGTGTCATTCGAGCTTCGAGATGTATACTGAAGACAAAGGTGTGTCCGTGCCCCAAAAGCCCCGAATAGCACCAGCGAGGAGCGCTTCTTCAAATGCTCATTAGATGCCCGAACTGCAACACATCTTACAAGCTCCCAGGCGAAAGGATCGGTCCGAAACCGGTCAAAATGCGCTGCCACCACTGCGGGCAGATCTTCACCGTGACCAGAAGAAGCAACTCGCCGCCGACGGGATACGAGGAGTACGCGGGGAAAGTCGACGCGCTGCCTTCGGATTTCGCCTTTTTGCGCGAGGCCCCAAGTGGTGCCGAAACCAAACCGGACACCTTCGTCGGCGTCCCCCCCGCGTCCCGGGAGGTCACACCCAAGCCAAGCGATGCCAAACCCGATCCCGAACCCACGGAGAATGTCGCGCCCAAGTCCGCCGAGCCTCCCCCGGAGATCACAAAAAGCAGCGGATCCTTCGAGATTTACGACAGCCAGCGGTCAGCGTGGGAGAGCGCGGTGCCCTTCGAGCTCGCAGGCCACATGATGAGCAGCGACCCCGAGGAGACCGATACGACCCGCCTGGCCGGGAAGGTGATGAGCCTCATCACCGCGCTGCTGATAATTTTCTTCATTTTCGTCTTCTACCGCAACGGCTGGAGCCTCGGCTTTTCCAACCTGCCCGAGCAGATCGGCGTGGCGTTCTCCTCCCGCGCTCATGAGAGCTTTCCAGAGGCGACGAAGAGCATTGAGCTCCAAATCCTAGACAAAAAAAATCTCAAAGCCAAAGACGGCAGCGAGCTCATTTTGGTATCGGGCACGGTCTTCAACAACGCGACCACCAAAAGATCCAACATCATTCTAAGAGGAGGGTTTCGCGACAAAAGCGGCGAGCTCCGCTCCTTTTTCGAGGCCCCTTGCGGTCAAACAATAACCCCAAAGTCCCTCGTCTCAGTCTCTCCATCGAACTGGAAGGTGTTTTACGAAAAGAACGGGAAAACGATCTCGTGTCACATGGCGCCGGAGTCCACAATCCACTTCGAGCTGCCCCTGGCCAAGCCGGGCTCGGGGTGCGAACACGAGTCCTGCGACATCGAAGTCGTGGCTATCTTTGCAGAAGTTCGCTGACTTTTTTGCCCTGGACCGACAAAAACCGACTCGCTTGTGATTGGACGAGACGCATCGCACATAGGCTCGCCGCGATCTCAGAGCCGGCCGGGCGCCGGCTGACGTTTGCCTCGAAAATCGCAGACATCGATCCGGACGCGGCGGCGCAGATCGTCGAGCTGCTATTGGCCTGGGCCTTCGAGCGGCGAGAGCCGATGTGCCGCCTGACCTGCGACGCTGCGCTGCTGTGCGTCATCGATAAACAATGGGAATCGGACCACCTGGCGCGCACCCGCGAGTGCTGCGCGGCCATGGACACCCCCCTGGCGTGGACCTTTCTCGCCGGTCTGTCCGATCCCTTGGCCGCCGCGGAAGAAGAACTGGCGGTCATCGCCCCGCCCTCCTACGGCGTCGCCGACCGTCAGATCCCCCTAGGCGAGCGGCGTTCACTGGCAGCGAGGCCCTCGCGCACCCTCATTGAACACGCCATGCGCGATCCCCACCCCATGGTCACGCAGCGCCTTTTGGAGAACCCCAAGCTCACCGAAAATGACGTCGTCTGGATGTCGGCCCGGCGCCCCACCGTCCCCGAGGTGCTCAAAAAAATCGCCCTGCACCGGCGATGGCGCTATCGAGCCCGCGCCATGCGCGCTCTGGTCTACAACCCCTGGCTGCCCTTGGACGCGGCGCTATCGCTGCTGCCGCTTTGCAATATCCAGACGGTGGGCGAGCTTCTTGGCGACGCCAAGCGCAGCGAATTTCTCCGCACCGCGGCGCGGCTGCTCCTTAAGACCCGACCATTTTGTCAATTCTAGGGCTGCCCCCCAAAAAAAATTGAGCCCTGGCCGATTACTTAAGAAACCTTTGCGCCCGACTGTCCGAAGATATCGCTGGAATGACGAGCTTGAGACAAATCGCGAAAGGCCTCTTCGAGCTTCTGTGGCCGCCTCGCTGCGTCGGCTGCTTCGGCCCTGCCGAGGTCTTTTACCCGCTGCCCACCTGCCGCGGCTGCGCTTTGGAGGTGGAGCTGTGCTCCGTTCCCGTGTGCCGGCTCTGCGGCGCCAACTTGCAGGGCCCGGGCCCGGACCGTCTGTGCGGGCTGTGCCTGGCCAGCCCCCCTGCCTTCGAGAGAGCGCGCGCCGTCTTCGTCTACGGCGGCGTCGTCCGCGAGGCGATCTTGGCCCTCAAGTTCAAAGATCAGCCGCACCTGGCCGCGACGCTCGCCCGGGCCATGACCGCGGCCTGGTCTTTCGAATCACACATCGACGCGGTGGTCCCGGTCCCTCTCCACCGCTCGCGTCTGCTCAAAAGAACTTACAACCAGGCCGGACTCATCGCCCGGAGGGTGGCTGCGGACCTGGGCTTACCCTTGGCCCCGTCGAGCATCGAGAGGGTTCGCCCCACCTTGGCTCAGGCCGGTTTGGGTCGAAAAAAGCGCTTGGCCAACCTCGCCGGCGCCTTTCATGCGCATGCGCGTCGCGTCGAGGGCGCGAGCCTGCTTGTGATCGACGACGTCATCACCACAGGCGCCACTATGCAGTCCGTCGCCGCGGAGCTCAAACGAGCCGGCGCCGCGCGCGTGGAGGTGCTGGCGGCCGCGCGCACGCCGCTATAAGCGCTTGCCCGGCCCGGGCAAACTCGTTAAAAGAGCTTGTAAATGGCTAAGAAAAGCAAAAAGAAACAGGGCGACCCGGGGCACCGCGTCGTCGCCCGCAACAAGCGCGCTCAAAGAGAATACGAGATCGAGTCGACTCTCGAGGCGGGCATCGTGCTTTTGGGAACCGAAGTCAAGTCCATAAGGGCGGGGCGCATGGATCTGACCGACGGCTACGCCACGATAAGAGACGCAGAGCTCTTCTTGGTGGGAGCGCACATCGCCCCTTATGACAAAGCCTCTCACTTCAACCACCCCCCACGGCGGGATCGCAAGCTTCTGGTGCAAAGACAGGTCATCGATCGGATGTCCATCAAGACCCGCGAGCGCGGTTACACCATCGTCCCGCTCGAGGTCTATTTCAACGAAAAAAACCTGGTCAAGGTGCGCATCGCGCTGGCCAAGGGCCGCAAGCTCCACGACAACCGCGAGTCCATCAAGCGAGACGAGCTGCGTCGAGAGATGCGCGACGCGCGGAGGCAACGATGAGCCTGGAGAAGAACCCACACACGCGGCCCCTTTGCGGCGCGCACTTCGTCGACTTCGAAAACGACGTGCTCACGGTCGAATCGGCGCACGCGCTCCCTCCAGGGTCTCGAATATCCTTGTCTTTGTCTCTCGTGAGCAGCTCCGAGCCGCTTGCCCTGCACGGAAAGGTCCTGCGCGTTGAGCCGCCCCGGGCCCAAGGGCTACCCCGGCTGGTCGTGCGCCTGCACAGCCTCACGAAAGAACAAAGAGCCGCTCTATCCCAAAAAGGAGTATGATGGCAGACATGCGCCAAGCCACCGGCAGCCCTGATGGCGAAAGAAGAGATCCGGAGTTCGAGCTCGAGCGCCTCGAGAAGCTCTACCTCATCGGAGATTTCAGGCAGGTTCGCCGGGAAGCAAAGAGGCTTTTGGCCAAAGATCTCTCGGTTGAGCAGCAAACCGCCACCCGAAACCTCCTCGCGGCCACCGGGATTGATCCCGTCACCGTCGTCGTCTTTTTACTCACCGCGGCCGCCTTGGCGTCCATCGTCGTGCTGTACGCAAATTGAGCGCAACGCAAGACATCTTCTCCGTCCAAGGCCCCCTGGCTTCCCACTGGCCCCGGTACGAGCCGCGGCCGAGCCAGATACAGATGGCCCAGGCGGTGGAGAGCACCCTCGCGTCCGGCGGCGTGCTCATGGCCGAGGCCGGAACGGGCACCGGAAAAACACTGGCCTACCTGGTCCCCGCCGTCGAGCTCGGTCACAAGACCGTGATCTCGACGGGGACCAAGAACCTTCAAGAGCAAATTTTTTTCAAAGACGTCGTGGCGCTCGAGCAGGCCTTGATGCGCCCCATCCACGCCGTCTACCTCAAAGGACAGGAAAACTACCTGTGCCGCCGGCGGCACGAAGAGTTTTTAAGGTCCCCGCGGACGTTTTCATACGCTTCCAAAAAAATCGCCGCTCTCGAGAGATGGGCGGCTCACACCGAAACCGGCGACCGGATGGAGCTCGAACAGCTCGGAGACAACGACCCCTTGTGGCGCGAGGTCTGCTCCACCGCGGATACCCGCATCGGTAGCCGCTGCCCATTCTACGCCGACTGTTTTGTTGCGCGCGCCCGCCAGGCGGCCGCCGAAGCACAAATCGTCATCGTCAATCATCACCTCTACTTCGCCGACCTGGCCACGCGCAGGCGAGGCGGCGCCATCTTGCCCCGGCACGACGCCGTGATCTTCGACGAGGCCCATCTCATCGAAGACATCGCCACGGATTTCTTTAGCATCTCGGTGTCATCCGCCAAGGTCCTGCGCTTGCTCGAGGAGACCCAAAAGACCCTCAAAGCAGCCCGCCTGCGAAGGGATCCCGGTGAGGTTCGCCGCAGTGACCTTTTTATGGCCGCGGCCTCGGCAAGCGAGAACCTCTTCTTCTCGTTCGCCCGAGCGCCCGGGCGGTCCACTTTGGAGCCCGCAGAGCTCAGCGACGCGGTTGTGCGCGCGCACCTCCGGCTCGACAGCGCCCTGGATGCGGTTGAATGCTCCCTGCGGAGTCTCGAGGGCCGGGACGAGGGGATCGACCACCAGATCGAGTGCATCGCCTCACTGCGCGAAGATCTCGAAAGCATCCTGTCGGTAAACCAGACCGGGTTCGTCCACTGGCAAGAGGTCAAAAGCCGCTCGGTGGTCATCGGCGCATCCCCCATCGACGTGTCCACAACCCTGCGCGAGGGGATCTTCTTCTCCGTGGACGCCGTCGTTTTGACCAGCGCGAGCTTGTCCACAGGCGGCAGCTTTGATTTTCTAAAAAAGAGGCTCGGAATCGATTTCGACATCGACGAGCTGACTGTCCCTTCGCCTTTCGACTACGAACGTCAGGCCCGGCTCTACCTAGGCCGCGATACAGTCGACCCCCGTCACCCGGGCTTCCCCGACGACGTGGCCGAGCAGGCCGGCGCGCTCATCGAGATGACGGGGGGAGGCGCCTTCTTTTTGTCGACCTCCATCAAAAACATGAACGCCGTCCACGATCGGCTTCGCCACAACGTCCCTGGGCCGCTTCTGCTCCAGGGCCAAGCCCCGAAGACATCGCTGATCGCGCGGTTCGTCGAAGACGACCGGTCGGTTCTGTGCGCCACCACCAGCTTCTGGCAAGGGGTCGACATCCCCGGAGACGCGCTGCGGCTCGTGATCATCGACAAGCTCCCCTTTGCGTCTCCCACCGATCCCCTCGTCGCCGCGCGGATCGAGCACTTAGAGGCCGCCGGTGTCAACGCCTTTCGCCAGTACCAGCTCCCCTCAGCGGCCCTGGTCCTCAAGCAGGGTTTTGGGAGGCTCATCCGCACAGAGACAGATAGAGGCATCGTAGCCATCTTGGATTCCCGATTGAGCACGCGCGGGTACGCCAAGGTCTTCTTCTCGTCCCTGCCCCCTGTGCCCATCGCCCGCACGTGGGACGAGGTCAGCGATTGGTGGTCAACGACTGCGACCCCCTTAGATGGTCTTGCTATCCCTCTTTTGCAAAACGCTCCCGCAAGAACCTCTTGACTCGCAAAGTGACCAGGTCGGGCATCTCGATGGGCAGCGAATGGGTGCCCGCCGGAACCATCATGAGCTCTGCCCCGTTGATGCGGCTTGCCATCAGCCGCGAGCGATAAGGGGGCGTGAACCTATCTTGCTGTGCGGCGATAATGAGCACCGGTACGTCGATCTCGGAAAGGTAGTCGGTGGCGTCGTGCCGCCCCGCGCTCTCCAGCATCCGTATCGCAGGACGCAGATCCACTTTTCCAAGCCTCGCGAAGTAGTCAGCGAGATCGCCGCTGCGCAGCAGCCGCGGATTGACCTCTTTAAAGCGGTAGGCGGCCCAGAGCATAGGTTCCAGCGGCATGCGGCGCCACAGGTTCATGGCCACGCCCGGCAAGAGGTGCACCACCGCGTCTAGGAGCGGCGCCACATACTCCAAGATGGCGTTTTCGTGAAACTCCTGGACCAAATGCCCAGGAGAGCCGCAAATGAGCACGAGCCCCTCGACCAGCTCGGGGTGGCGTCTCCACGTCTCAAGGGCGACCTGCACGCCGAAGCTGTGCCCGGCGACTATGGTGCGTTTTATACCGGCGCTTTCGGCCAGCCCCGCCGCGTCGTCAGCGAGCCTCTCCGGCGAGAGATCGGTGTGTCCAGGTGGGATATCGGAGCGACCGTGCCCCGGGTAGTGCCAATGCAAAAACTCACATTGCCCCTCGAGGGCCGGCACGAAGTATCTCCAGATGTGTCCGTCGCACAGCAGACCGTCGCACAAAAGCACGGACTGTCCGCTCCCCTCGGTCTCGTGGAAAAGCCGCGTGCCGTCCACCGGTGACTTCCAGTA
>JAABTR010000452.1 GCA_011389755.1 Deltaproteobacteria bacterium
AAACCGGCGGCCTCCATGCCCCCCAGCGCGAACAGCAACGCGCTTACGTACACGGTCCCGAGCAGCGCTCGCAGAGGTTCGAGGAGCAGACCCGCGATGACCACGTGAAAGAGGAAAAACAAAACCAGAGGGTTTTCGAGGCCGCCCGAAAAATGCAGCAAAAGAAACAAAGCGGTGTCGTCCAAGAGGATCTGCAACATGGCGTTTCGCCGGCTCGCCGGGAGGCTGGGCTCCATCCTTTTGGTCGCGAAGACGAACTCGACCTCGCACTTGGTGAACCGCGAGAAGAGGAAATTGTAGAGCGCCACGAGGCCCACGCTCGCGTAAAGCGCCGGGTAGGGAAGCTCCAATCCCCCAAACCAAGCCGCCGAGACCAGCGCGAGCCCCGCCGCGACCGCGACCCATCGCACCTTGATGAACAACATCAAGAAGTAACACAGGCTGAGCGTCCTGGGCGCTCCCTTTGTCAACGGACCCCGCCGACCGAACATCTCTCTCGAACCTCCTTATTATTCCCAGCCGACCGGGAGTTCAGCTCATTTTTTTTAATGTACTACAGCGAAGGAGTTGATGCCGACTCTTTTGCTAGACAAACTTTTTTGGAAGCGAACGAACCGTCAATCGAGGAGCGAGCGGACCTTCTGTTCGATGTCGCGTATGGAAAACGGTTTTGAAAGAACGGGCAGCGCATCACCGACGACGCCCTTCTCAGCGAGGAACCCTTCGTCGTAACCGGACATGAACAACACCTTAAGGCCGCGGTAACGCCGCGCAAGCTCATCGTAGAGCTGCTTGCCGTTTCGGCCCGGCATGACGACGTCGGTGATTAATAGCCCCACCTGCCCTTCGAGACGATCGAACAGCGCGAGACACTGGTCTGCGTTTTCCACCGCGAGGACCTCGTACCCTTGTCTTTCCAACACAACTCGCGCCAAGTCCCTCACGATCTCCTGATCCTCGACCACCACGATCCTCTCGGGCTTTTTTTGTGTCGGCCCCTTTGCGTCGTCCCGGCCCTTCCGCGCCGCGTGGTCCTCGATGACCGGGAGCGAGATCCTAAAGCAGGAGCCCTGCCCAGGCTGGCTCTCCACGACGATGTGGCCGCCGTGCTGCTTGACTGTACCGTACACCGTCGCCAACCCGAGCCCGCTGCTTTCTCCGACCGCCTTGGTGGAAAAAAACGGCTCAAAGATGCGCTGCTGGGTCCCGGCGTCCATACCTAACCCCACATCTCTTACCGACAAGACGACGTAGTCACCGGCGCGAGGGGCATCCGCATCGTCGCTCGACGCTTCACCCAGGGTCGTATCTGCCGTCTTGATCTCCAAACGCCCTCCCGCCGGCATAGCATCCTGAGCGTTGACGGCGAGATTCATCACCACGTGCTCGAGCTGCGACCGATCCGCCTTCACCACAGAGCGCTCGGCTTCAAAGTGAACCGACAGCTCAATATCGTCCCGGAGCATGCGGCGAACCATCGGTTCCATCTGGTGAATCAGGAGGTTCACGTCGATGGGCACCATAGTGAGCATCTGTTTTCGGCTGTAGGAAAGCAGCTGGCTGACCAGCTTTTTGGAGCGCTCGGCCGCCACACGCACCTGCTCGAGCCTGTTGGCATTGGGATGGCCCGGGGGAAGATCTTCGAGCACGATCTCCGTGTAGCCGAGAATCGGGGCCAACATGTTGTTGAAGTCGTGAGCGATGCCGGCCGCCAGTCGCCCCACAGCCTCCAACTTCTGAGAGTGCAGGAGCTTGTCCTGGAGACGTCCGCGCTCCTCTTCGCCCCGGATCCGCTCGGTCTCATCGGCGACCGCGACTCCTATGGAGACGACGCGGCCGGCGACCTCTTCCAGAGGATAATAGTACGCCTTGTAGGACAATCGTTTACCGTCCGGCAGGCGAAGAGACGACTCTCGGCTCAGCGGCGCGCGGGTCTCTTGGACGACGCGCACCGCATCCATCTGGTTCGCGATAAAGTCCCTGTCATGCCCGAAGACCTCTTCGATACGCTTGCCAATGCATTCGTGCGCGGGAGCTTTTTTGAGGTCGGCCATGGCTTGGTTGACCGCGACGAAGCGGATACCGTCTCTCACATCCCAGATGACCATCCCCACCGGCGAATGCTCGAAGAACACCTGGTACCGCTCATCGCCCCCGGTTAGCCCCTCGAAAATATCTCGTTGGTTTTCCATTTTGACAACAGACCGATGCGAAATTTTTCATTTTCGAAATTTCCCGAAAGACAAATTCTTCCCCGCCATCCGCTCTCATCTCCAAATGAAAACGGATGACGGGGAAGAACGCGGCTCGCCCCATCGGCTAACCCTACCCCCGGAAGAACCGTTACCCACGTTCCACACTAACAAGTTAGGTTAGCTGGGCCTGCCCCGAGAAGGGGCAAATGTGACATCTTGGCTTTTTTTTGAATTTTTTTTTTAATTAGCGCGAAAGCGCTCGGAAAGAATGGCTTTTTTAAGCCAGGGTCACTCGGTTTTGCAGTGCTCGGTCGCGCCCAGCTCGCAAGCTTTGCCGTAGTAACGCGCCGCTCCGTCCGGATCCCGAGCGGCGAGCACCTTGCCCATGTACCCGCAGCTGGCCGCGACGCCGAGCTGACAGGCCTTTTTGTGGAGGGTCACCGCCTTGGTCACCCTCCTGCGCCCTTTGAGCCCATGTTGCCACATCAGCGCCAGCTTCTCGCACGCCGCCCCTTTGCCTTTGTTGCACTGCGCTTTGTAGGCTTTGCGCGACTGGGTGATGTCGGAGAATTCGGACTCGTTTTCTTGAACCGGCTCGGCTTCATTGGGCACGGCTTCCCCCATCGCCTCACCTTCTTGAGCCGGCTCGAGCTCCTGCCCCCCGTCGCTCTCTCCGTAGGGATCGAGGGGCACTGCCCCTTCGTATTGCGGTGATGATGCCCCGGGCACTCGTCCCTCAAAGGCGTACGCACCCAAGGCGACGAGGTCGGCCGAGACGATGGTGCACGAGCGATGCGCAAAGACAAAAAACTCGAACGACTCGTCCACAGCGACGTTGACGAACTGGTAGTTGTCTTTGAGCTCCTCGGGGACCTGAGACCTCAGCTCGTCAAGGGCCCGGAGGTAGGAGATGTCCCCTATCCCCAAGCCGAGAACCTTGATCTGGCAAACTTTCCCCTGCAGACCGCGTTCGACGAACTCATACTGTCTTTCGGCCAAAGGGACCGTCGTGGGGTTGGTCTGCAGACTCACCTGATTCGGAAAAGTTCCGCCGCAACCCAAGCACCAAACGAACAAGGCCGGCACCGCCAGCAAAGGCGAAAGGCTCATTTTCGGCATCGAGACCTCCATGCTTGCGAACACCCGCACGCGCACGTGCGACCCGGGCGCTCTTTCCAAACAAAAACACGCGCTATCAAAAATTGTGTGCGCGTTTTGCGTCACTGCAAATCGGCACCGGACCAAACCGCTCACTTCGGCTGGTCGACCCCCATCTCATCGAGCAGGCGATCCGCGTGGAGCACCCGGTCGAGGTACCAGAGGATGACGCGGACATCGACCATGATGTTTCTGGAGAGCTCGGGGTTGTAGCCGTAGTCTCCAGCGATGTTTTGGTAGACCCGGTCAAAATTGAGGCCCACGAGGCGACCGCGTCCGTTGAGCGCCGGGCTGCCCGAGTTTCCGCCCGTGGTGTCCGCGTTGGCCAAGAAGCACACCGGCACATCTTTGATCCTCGGGTGGACGTAGTGACCGAGATCGCCGCGCTCGGCGGCAGCCAGGAGAGCTTTGGGCGCATCGAACGGCGGTTCGCCTCTGTGTTTGGCCACAAGACCTTTCAAGGTGGTAAAAGGCGTGTACCGAGCTCCGTCAAAAGGCTCGTATCCGGCCACGGTGGCGAAGCTGATCCGCGGCGTCGCGTTGGCGTCGGGGTAGAACCTCGTCCCGAGCATCTCCACCAACGAGCTGATGTAGACAGGGCGCAACCGGGACAAAGCGCCCTGCTCTCTCTTTTGCTCCTCTTCGATGGCGTCGAGCTCAGGAGCCATCTCCAAGGCGAGGGCGATGAGAGAATCGGAGCTCTTCGAGAGCTCTTTTAGGCTGCGACCAAACAGCTCGGTGCGGTGTTCTTCCTGGCCGAGCCGCGTCCTCGCGAAGAGCTTTTCGAGAAATCGTCTGATATTTTTGCCGGAATAGTCCCCGCCAAGCCGCTTCTCGAGCGTCTGGAGCCGCTCCTTTGGGGGCAGCCGGCCCAGTCGCTCGAGGAACATGGCAAAGACCGCCTCGTCGGCCTCGAGGCTGAGGTTGCCCTGCGCCTGGCGCAGCTCGGCCAGGACCATCTCTCGGTCCCGCTCTTGATAGCCCGGCTCCCGCTCGACGTCCGGCTTTTCCTGCTCGGCGGCCCACTTGGTGATAGTCCGCGCGAAACTGAGGGTCGAGACGCCCCAAACCATGTAGCGGGTGAGCAGGTCGCGGTCGCGCCCCGCTCGAGATTCTTCGAGATAAGCGCTCAAGGCGGCGAGCGCGCCGCCGAACTCCGCCTCGCGATCTGGCGTCTTCTCGACCCACGCGCGCCAGCGCTCTTCGAGGGCGATTTTTTCTTCGAGCACCCGCCCTCGCGAAAGCCCCACGATCATCCCCTTGGAGTTGGTCAGGCCGTTGCTCAGGCTCTTGACCCGGCTGGCGGTCTGAAGACATGTCTGCGGAAGCTCCTCACAGGTCTTCGCGAGCACCTCGAGCCACTGCTCGAACATGTCAACCCGCGCGGGATA
>JAABTR010000453.1 GCA_011389755.1 Deltaproteobacteria bacterium
CATGTCTGCGGAAGCTCCTCACAGGTCTTCGCGAGCACCTCGAGCCACTGCTCGAACATGTCAACCCGCGCGGGATAGTACCAGCTCAGCTCCTCTCGAATGGCCGTCGATGTTCGATACCTGGACGTGCGATAGGGGGTCCCCACCACCATGATCAGGTCGCCTCGCTCCACACCGCGCCGCTCCACCTCGAAGTGCCTCTCGGGCCGGTAGGGGACGTTGCGCTCATCGTAATCGGCCGGCTTGCCGTCCGGGGCGACATAGGCCCTGAGCACCGCAAAGTCCATGGTGTGCCGCGGCCAGTGCCAGTTGTCGATCTCGCCGCCGAACTCGCCCAGGGACCGCGGCGGCACCGCCACCAACCGGATGTCCCGCAGCTCGAGGTGCTCGAGCAGGACGAAGCTCAGCCCGTCGTTATTGCGCGAGACCCGGCAGCGGGTGTCGGGCTTTTTTTCGCAATCAGCGACGATCTCTTTCTCGCGCCTCTCGATGAGCTCCATGCGCTCGAGGTCGCTCAAATCTTCGGGAATGTCGGACAGGACTGTGTCCGTTACGTCCGTGTGGCTCTGAAAGACGTAGGCGGTCAGCCCTTTGCCGTCGAGCTCGTCGCCGCTCTTCGCCGCCAGATAGCCCTCTTGGAGCAGGTTCTTTTGAGGGGTTGAGTTGCGATTGATCGCCTGGAAGGCGCAGTGGTGGTTGGTGATCATCAGGCCGCCGGGCGACACAAAGGAAGCGCTGCAGCCCCGCAGGCCCACCGCTGCCCGGAGCAGCCCCCCTTGTCCTTCGGTCCAAAGCTCCTTCAAACCGATCTCCAAGCCTCGGCGCTCGAGCTCCTCTTCATCGAGCTGGTCCAGCGACGTCCACGGCCACATCCCCTCTCCGCTGGGCACTTCGTCGTTTTTTTCGGGGCAAGCCGGCGACCTCGAAGCTCTTGCAAGGGCGCCATCAAGGCTCGCGCCCGATGTCGCCCTGCCGCCGCAAGCGGCCAAGACCAAGCCCCAGCCCATCGCCATCACCAAAAAAAATTTCTTCCTTCTTTGTTTCATGGAGCTCAACCCGCCTCTTTTTTCCGCTTTCGATTCGTTTTCTTTTCTTCGCCCGGCAGTGTACAAAAAACAAGTGCTCCCGAGCAAAGGCGCGCAAAACGATTCTCGACAAAAAAGGAGCCGAGCAGTGATCCATCTCGATAACAAACCGCTTCTCCAGCCACCCGCTCGCCGGCCCCTCATCGGCGTCAGCGGGTTCTCCGTGTACGTGCCTCCTTTTTGCGTCCCCCTCGAAAAATGGTGCGAGTGGACCGGCAACAACTGGAGCAAGGTCAGCGCCACCGTCGGCCGCTCGTTTCGCATCCTGCCCCCCAACGGCAGCGTCTATACCATGGCGGCAAACGCGGTGCTGCGCCTGATTCTCGATTACGAAATCGACCCCAGTCGCATCGGTTTCTTGGCCCTGGGCACCGAATCGAGCACGGACAACTCCGCCGGCTCCATCATCGTCAAAGGGATCGTCGACCGCGCCCTTCGCCACATGGGCATGCCCCGGATATCGCGCCAGTGCGAAGTCCCCGAGTTCAAGCACGCCTGCCTCGGAGGCGTCTACGCGCAAAAGGCGGCGTGGCGCTACGTGGCCACGGACGGGTCGGGCCGCGCCGCCATCGTCGTGAGCGCCGACATCGCCGAATATGAGCGCGGCAGCTCCGGGGAGCAGACCCAAGGAGCCGGCGCCGTGGCTCAGCTCATCGAAGAGAACCCAAAACTCTATTCCTTCGATCTCAGCGAGTCCGCTTCGGCTTCGGCGTACCGAGGCGTCGACTTTCGCAAACCCCACGTCAGGCACCTGGGCGCCAAGCTCCCTCAAAACGCCCTGCGGTTCCCGGATTATCCGGTCTTCAACGGCAGGTACTCCACCATCTGCTACACCGACCAGGCTCTGCACGCCACGGCTCGCCTGGTAAACAAACTGCAGGTGACTCCCCGGGAGCTCTACAACGAGCTCGAAGGAGCATTCTTCCACCGCCCATATGCCCGCCTCCCCGTCAACGTCATGTCGGCGCTGTATATCTGGGGGCTGACGCGAAACGACGAGCACCTGCGGGAGCTCGAGGTCTTGTGCAAGCGCGCCGGGGCCGACTTCGACGAGATGCAAAAAGAGGCCGTCTCCGAGCCGGACCTGTTCCAAGGGGCCCTTGTGGGTCACGTGAACAAGGAGGTTTATCCCCACTCGATGAAAGTGGTCAAATACTTCAGAGGCACACAGAAATTCAAGGAAGTCGCCTCCAAGCAGATGATCTTGGGCGTCGAGATGATGATGGAAGTCGGAAACATCTACACCGCCTCTTTACCCGGCTGGATCGCCGCGGGTCTCGAGGACGCCCGGGGCAAGAACGTCGACCTCGACGATAAAGTTTTCTTCGCCCTCGGCTACGGATCGGGTGACGCCGCCGAGGCGATGCTTTTTCGAGTCCAAAAAGGCTGGCAGGAGGCCGCCGCGCGGATCGGCTTTCAAAGGGCGCTCGAAGGCGCCATCGATTTGCAAAAAGAAGAATACGAAGCCATCCACGACTGTCTGCCCGAGCCGTGTCCTTCGTACACGCCGTCTCGAGAGTTTGTCATCGATCACATCGGTGACACGAACGAACCCGACTTCACCGACACCGGTATCGAGTACTACAGGTGGGTTCCATAGCCATCACCGGTC
>JAABTR010000454.1 GCA_011389755.1 Deltaproteobacteria bacterium
TAGCGCCGTCCTTTGAAGCCCATCATATCCTGAACCACCGACTCGCTCTCCTCGGCTATCTCGGCCTCCTCGCGGCGCCGGTCGGCGCAGTCCTCGCACACCTTGCGAAACCGTCCACCGACCTTGACGCGAACCAGCTCATCGACTTCTTCATCGCACATCCTGCATAGCGGCATCATCACCTCCTTAGCGTCGCCAATCATCGGCCGAAGCCGATTCTACGTAAGGGAAATATACTCAAAAATCGCACCGGCG
>JAABTR010000455.1 GCA_011389755.1 Deltaproteobacteria bacterium
CGGCCGAGTTGGACGAGCCCTTCGCCTTCTCGATGAAGGCGCGCAGGACCTTTTGGAACATCCAGATGTCTCGGCGCAGCCGCTCGGCGTAGGCCCGCGATGAGACGAAGCCTGAGAAGATCGCCTGGCTCTCCAGCTGGGGATCGAACTCCCGGGCGAGCAGTAGCATCGCGTTTTGAAGAAACGATCTGAACGACGACACCGCCACAGCCAGAGCGTCTCCCAACCCGTCGCCCCGGCAGATCTGCTCCACCCCGGGCACGTGCTGCTCATAAACCTTGCGCTGCTCCAGTCTGAGTTGATCGCCGATGGAGCCCAAGAGCTCACGCAGCGACTTTAGAATCGCGAACTCATTTTCCAACAGACCGAAAGTGTCGCGCAAGGGCTTGGGATCGAGCTGCTCGAAGCTCCGGGCAAACCCCGTGGACATCCAAAAGGCGGTGTCCCTTTTGAGAAACAGGCTCAAAGCCCGGGCGTCGGACCGCAACACCGCCAACCAACCCAAGATGACGCCGGTGTCTTCGCCGGACCGAGCTGCGTCGAGACGATCGAGGTAGCGCAGCATACGAAAAATGGCCAAAAACGTCAGCGCCAAGACCTTCTGGGCCGCGTCCAGCTCCACGTTGCGAAGGCTTGCAACGATCTTCCCGGAGGGAATCTGATCGAACTCGACGCGAAACTCAAGGGCGCCCAGGGGATCGAAGTACGTGGATCGATGAATCTCCCGTTGGGCGATGCGGATGATGGCCGTAAAGCGCTCAAAGCTCACCGTCCTGAGCTCGGTCAACCCTTCGAGAATCTCTAAAAGGTTTTGAAAATTCGACACCAAAAGAGCCAGGCTCTGGGGAGGCGTCTTTTGGTGCATCGACTTCTTGACCATCCGGAATCGGGTCTGATCTCGGGTGATACAGCTCTCGAGGTAGCGCTGGAAGATCTGAGTCCTCTCGTCTCCCACGGTCAGCCGCCTCCCGGTCTCGACCGCGCGCCGAACCATCTCTTTGACCGCGCCCAGCTCGCCTGCAAAGTTGCGCAGAAAGGGGGGCTCTTTGCCACGGAGGGGGCCGGGGTGGTTGAGTGGGCTGCCAAAGCAGACCACCGCCTTGAGCATCATCTCGAACTCGAAAATCACCCGCTCTTTGTTTCCAACCAGGAGACTCTGGTACCAGGCCGTCCTCGCTGCGGCTTGCTCGGGCCGCAGCCAGCGCGACCCCTCTATGAACTCGGTGTAGTAGTCCCTGGACCGGCTCGCCCCCGCCGTGGTCACCGAGCCTCGCATGATCACAGCAGCCTCCCCTGGGGGCCATCGGCGTGTCGGATTCCCAAGTGGGCGTAGGCTCTCCTGGTGGCGACACGTCCCCGAGGCGTCCTTTGCAGGTACCCGCCCTGGATGAGGAAGGGCTCATAGACGTCCTCTATGGTGTCCCTGGGCTCGGCCACCGCCGCCGCGATGGTCTCGATACCCACCGGTCCCCCGCTGAACTTCTCGATGATGGTCAGCAAGATGCGTCGGTCCATCTCGTCGAACCCCGCCTCGTCCACTTCGAGGCGGTCCAGCGAGTCGCGGGCTCTGCCGAGTGAGATGGTCCCGTCCCCTTCGACCTCGGCGAAATCGCGCACGCGCCTGAGCAGCCGGTTCGCGATGCGCGGCGTGCCGCGCGCTCTCTTGGCGATCTCGAAAGACCCGTCCCTTTCGATGGGGACCTCCAAGAGGCTGGCCGATCTCAGGACGATCTGCTCGAGCTCCTCGGCCGGATAGTAGTCCAGCCGTATGGTGACGCCAAAGCGCGACAACAAGGGCGAGGTGAGCAGACCGGTCCGAGTGGTAGCGCCGATGAGCGTAAAAGGGGACAGCGGCAGTTTGTAGGACGCGGCGTGGGGACCCTCTCCGGCGATGATGTCGATCTCGAATTCCTCGATGGCGGGATAGAGATTCTCCTCCACGACCGCGTTGAGCCTGTGAATCTCATCGATGAACAGGACATCCCGCGGCTCCAGCTTGGTCAAAAGCGCCGCCAAGGAACCTTTGTGGTCGATGGCCGGCCCCGAGGTGGTGTGGATGGTGACCCCCAGCTCGTTGGCGATGATGTTGGCGAGGGTGGTCTTTCCGAGGCCGGGAGGCCCGCAGAACAACACGTGATCGAGGGGCTCGCCTCGCCTGCGGGCAGCTTCGATAAAGATGCGCAGGTTGCCGCGGTGCTTTGTCTGACCGACGTACTCATCGAGTGTGCGAGGGCGCAGGGCGAGGTCGAACGTCTTCTCCTCCTGCACGGCCTGCTGGCTCAGAACCCCCCGTTCCAAATCGAGATCCACTGTTTTCACCTGCTTTTTTCCTGGACGAGGAGGAGCGCCTTGCGCAGCATATCCCCGAACGGCATCTCTTCGCCTTCGTCCTCTTTTTTAAGCTCCGAGATCACCCGCTCCACCTGTGCGGGTTTGAATCCCAAGTTTTTGAGCGCCGAAGACAGCTCGCTGAAGACGCTGTCCTTCGAGGGCTCCTCGAAGGCGGCGTCTCCGAGCTCCAGCTTGCCCCCCAGCTCGAGGATCATGCGCTCGGCGGTCTTTTTGCCCACCCCCGGGACAGCGCACAGGCGACGCGTATCGGCGTCGCGAATCGCCGCCGAGAGCTGCTCTCCCGACAGCGCCCCGAGCACCGCGAGAGCCATCTTGGGCCCCACGCCGCTGATGCGCAACATGGTGCGAAACGCGATCTTGTCGCGCCGTGAGCCAAACCCGAAGAGGCGCAGATCGTCTTCCCGCACGTGGGTGTGGATCTCGAGAGTCGCTTTTTGGCCCAGGGCTGGCAGCGCCGCCAGCGTCGACAGCGGCGCGGCGATCTCGTACGCCACCCCGCCCACGTCGAGCAGGAGGCCGTCGGTATCCTTGTATGCGATGAAACCGGTCAGTCTGCCAATCATCGCAGCAGGATAACGCCGGCGGTGGCAATGAACAAGCATCCTTTGTTGCCGGCTCTCCCAAACCGACTCATGCTTTTTCGTGGGGAAAAGAAGCGGGGACGAAAAGAGGTGATCCATGGAACGCGAACAGTTCCTGCGCTACCTGACCGGTGCTGTCCAGCTCAACGCTTCCGACGTCCATTTCAAAGTCGGTTCTCCTCCGATGTATCGGATAAGAAAAGAACTGCGCTCGGCCAGGGAAGAACCGCTGCGCCCTCAGGACACGTTGGACGCGTGTCAGTTCATCTTGAGAGATCAAGATGCGCTGGACAATATCGCTTCACTTCAGGACTACGATACATCATTCAGCCTACCGGGGCAGTGCCGCTTCCGGGTCAACATTTACCGGCAGAGGAGCTCCACAGCGCTCGTCTTGAGGATGATCCCCAACTCAGTGCCCACATTCGAGAGTCTCTTGCTCCCCCCCAGCGTCTCAGAGCTGTCCGATTACACCCGCGGCCTCGTCCTGGTCACGGGTGCTGCCGGCACGGGAAAATCGTCCACCCTAGCGGCCATCATCAACCGCATCAACCACACCCGCGCCGCCCACGTGGTGACCATCGAGGATCCGATAGAATTTTTGCACAAGGACAAGCGATCCTCGATCTCCCAGCGGGAGGTGGGCACCGACACAAAGGACTTCAACCGGGCCCTTCGGGCTGCCCTGCGGCAGGACCCCGACGTGGTGCTCGTCGGAGAGATGCGAGACCTCGAGACGATCGACATCGCCTTGAAAGCCTCAGAGACCGGGCACATGGTCTACTCCACGGTCCACACCCCGGACGCTGCCAAGACCGTCGGTCGGCTCATCGCCGTCTTTCCACCTGAAGAACAAGAGATGGTGCGCGTTCGTCTGGCCGAGAACCTCCGGGCCACCTTGAGCCAGCGCCTCATCCCGCGAGCCGATGGAGAGGGGATGGTGGTGGCTCTGGAGCTGATGAAGGTCACCTCGACCATCGAAGACATCATCAAGAAAGCCGATGGAACAGCGACCTTGCGCGATCACATCGAGAAAGGGCGACAGCAGTACGGGATGGTCTCTTTCGACCAGTACCTGACGGATCTCTACAAAGGAGAGCTCATCACCTTCGATGTGGCGAAGCGCTATGCCACGAGCCCGGCCGACTTCGAGCGCGCCCTTCATTACGAGTGAGGACAAAGGTCAAGTGACTGGTTCGCGGGGAGGAGGGAAGGTGGACGAAGCGCCGGTTTGGGACAATATCTCAGCGCTGTAGCGCCCCTCCCTGATGACCACCTCGCCGTCCAGCTCCAGGGTGACCCTCCTGGCTGAGAACGGCAGGATCCGGCCGGTCGACCAGCGGACCTTTTTATTTGCGGGGACCCTCCCGAAAGCGAAGTAGGCGCCGGGAATGAAGAGGTCCTGCGCAACATCCCCGATGGGCATGAGCAGCTCGAAATTCGTCCCCACCGCGAACAACCCGATGCGATCCATTTCGGGCGTGGTCCTCAGTCCCACCTCCACGCGGTGAGCCACGTCGTCGGCGCCTCCCGACACCGACACCAGCCTCCCCGCTTGCAGCTCGATGCGAAGCGGCCTCGTCACCATGTCAAAGGTGTTGCTCTCCCCGTCGAGCGGAGGCAGCGCGTCGCAGACGAAGACGCCGTCCACCGAGCTGGGGCAGGTCAAAATTTCCCCGTTGGGTAAATTGAACCACTCGCCTCGGCCGATGATCCCGGCCGAGCTCTCCCACCCTTCGATGGGGTTGAGCTTGACCTGGACATCGGTGCCTTTGCGGCTCATCACACGAATCCTGCGGGCCGAACGCATCCTGGATACCATCAGCTCATTGAGGCGGGCCACCCGGCGGTAGTCCGACAGCATACCCTGCTTCATGGCGTCTTCGGATATCCGCACCATGTGAGCGTGCCGCAGGCCCAGAGGCGGCACCTTTTCGACGATCTCCAGCCGATGCGCGGATTCGCCCGGATGGGGATGCGCGGTGTAAATGCTCACCGTGGACGTCTCCAAAGAAGCGGCTATCTCGGCGGGCAGCTTGGCGATGGGACGGGACATGAGCCGCTCGAGCCAAAAGACCCGGGCCGTCGCTTTTTTTTCGTCGATGATTTTGAGCAGCGAAGCCGCAACCGACGCCGAGGCGTCGTCACACACCAACGTGACCATGTCTTCGGGAAAAACGCCGAGACTGTTGTTGACGGCGTTGCACGCACCCCGCCGAAGCGCTTGGTCGGGGATTATTCTGCGCAGTTGTTCCGAATTCGGCATCGCTCTTCCTCGGAAAGGTTCGATGTCGCTACGCACGTGGGCAGGACTTAGCGACATTTATCCATTCATAACGCCGCACCCCTATTTTTGCCACATCAATCGAGAACCTTGGGGGCAATAGTGTTATACTCCGCAGCTACTCCCCAATCTTGGAGGTCGCTATGCTCATCCGCCGATCCACCCTGCGCCACGCGCCGCTTATTCTCATCTTCTCTTTGGGCTGCAACGGCTCAGCTGCGCCGGCGTCTCAAAACAGCGACGAGGGCAGCGACAAAGCCGAAACTCCTCTTGGCTCCGACAGCGAGACTCACGCGACATCGGACAGCGATAGCGGCACCGACAAAAAAGAGCCCGAAAACCTCGGCAGCGCCGGCGAGGCCTGCTGGAGAGACATCTTCGAGCAGTGGCACCCCAACTACGGCCTGCCCGACTGCGGAAGCGGGCTGGCTTGCATCGGCAACTCGGAGCAGGCCTTGTGCAGCGAACGCTGCGATGAGACCGGCGCGATCAACCACGAGAACCCGAGCCTCGACAATTGGTGCTGCGGCGAGCTCGCAGACCCTTGCGACCCGCAGCGCTTTTGGCTTCCCCAGAGCATGAGCGCCTACTGCATCCCGCGAGACGCCGGTCTCGCCGAGCCTTGCGATATGTCAAAGGAGTGGACGGGCACGCAGGTTCGCTGCGAGCCTGTCTGCAAGTCCAAAGCCACGGTCCTCCACACCCAGTGCGTCGCACCCACCCCGAACGAGCTGCTGTGCAGCATCCAGTGCGACCCTCTAAACGCAGACGCCGACTGCTTGATCGAGCCGGCTTTCGCCGGCGGCTGCTGCCGCGAGATGATGGGGGGACACTGGTGTCTGCCGGCGGCCTCTTGCCTGTGAGCGGTTTGAGCAAAGCTCGGGTCCTTTCTTCTTCCTTCGGGCTCACGTCGATTTTTGCGCTTGGGGTTGTCTGGGGATGCGACGGCTGCGGCAAGCAACCTTCGGAATCGTCGAACAAACCCCTGTTTGAGACGAACCCCGAGCAGGACGAAGGGATGAACCCCGCCCCTTTCGCCGAAGCCCGAAGGGGAAGATCTTCAGATAAGAGCGCTTCGTCGAGCGAGCGTGAGGTGGCGGCACAGCACCTCGCCGCGGACCTGGCCCAGGACGCGGCCCAGCGCGGGGCGACCCCCGGCGCGGTTCGTTTTGTGCTCGATCTCGACGCACCCGCGAGCCGGTTGGAGCAGACTTCCCTCGGCGGGCTCGGCGTCTCGTCGGGAAAGTTCGTACACACCGTCAAGAGCACCGGCGGCAGCCGCTGGCGCCACAATGTGGGGATCGGCCACGAGCTCTACCGGGTCGGCGACGCCCAGGTCGCCTGGTCACCTCGATACCATCAGCTCATCGAACTGAAAAAAAACGGGCGCACGGGCTGGACTCGAGACTGGAAGGGCATGGTCGCCGGGGATGACGAAGGGGGACTGTTTCTCATCGACGCCTCCACCGTCTCCAGGCTCGGCCCCGATGGCAAGGATCTGTGGCGCGCGGTGCCCTCGGGAATACGCCACCTAGAGGGCCCCTACCCGTGCCAAGGAGCGACCCTGTTTCACGGCATCCGCGGTCTATCCCGTCTGGCCATCCGCGTCAGCGAGCGGGGCGCCGTTATCCGCGAAACGCCTTTAGAGCGGGGCGCCGTCATGTTGGGATCCGCTCCCGATTGCACCCCGTTGGTCTGGAGCTCAGGGGAGGTGAGCCTCGTCACAAACAGCGGAGGCACGGCCTGGTCTTTCAGTCTACCGACCCAGCCCTATGTTGAGAAACTCACGGGAGGATGGGTCCTGGTAACCCCCCGAGGGGACTTGCCTGCGACCTTCGCGGTGATTTCGGATCAGGGGCAGGCGACCGAGGTTATCGATCTCCCGGTAAGCGGCCGCCTCACCGCGGCCCGGGTGCTCGTGGACCCCACCGAACCGGATCGGGCCTTCGGCCTGGCTCTGTGCCGAGACGTCACGAGCCCATGCGCTCGCCCCGAGAACCTCCGCGGCCCTTACGACGCGTTACTCATGGTTCATGACAACGCCAGGGTCACCCCTTTGCTGCGCCACATCCCCGGACATCTCAACGTGGCGAGCACGCCTCTCGGCTTTGTCATCGCCAGCTCGCGCTCTCCAGAGGTCACCGACGTCACCTTGCGCGATCTGGAGTGGAACATCGTCTGGACGCGGACCATCCCGGGTCGACTGTCCGCCGGCCCGACACTGGGCGACGACGCCGATGTCTACGTAGCGACATGCCTCGGCTGGGAGTGTCTTTTGCCCTACCGGCTCTTCAGCATCACGTTGACAGGGCCCGAACAATCCGAAAAATCGCCGTCATGAAGCTCTAAAAAATACCCCTCTTCAGCGCCTGTACCTGCTTATGGAGACGTTCATGAGCAGCCCCACACACAGCATGAAGGTGAGGACCGAGGAGCCGCCATAGGAAAACAGCGGCAGCGTCACGCCCACGACCGGCATGACGCCCATCACCATCCCCACGTTGATGAGCACGTGCCAAAAAAAGATCGATCC
>JAABTR010000456.1 GCA_011389755.1 Deltaproteobacteria bacterium
GAAGACAAGGGCAGCGAGGAGTAGAGGTTAAAAATGCTTCGTGGGGTCGAACAAAAATCTGGGTTAATCTCGTCTTCCCCCCTTGCATGGAGACCGGGAATTGCGCAAGACTGGGGCCCGAATCGGCCGCAGACCCCAAAAAAAGAGGGTGCGGAGAGTGAAATCCTGAAAAAATGTATGCTGAACGCTTTTTCAGGTGCTATATTCCGCGGAGCATCAAACAAGAAGATGCCCGAAATCTCGAAAAGGAGAGGAAGAATATGCCTGCTGACAAAAAACCGATGACCAAAGCTGAAATCGTGACGCACTTCGCCGAGACTTTCGATCTGACCAAAGCCGTGGCTTCGCAGATCGTCGACGAGTACGCCTCCTTGGCGGCGGCCCAGACCAAGAAGGTCGGGGAATTTACGCTTCCTGGTGTCGGCAAGCTGGTAAAGACCAAACGCAGCGCACGCACCGGCCGCAACCCCGCCACCGGCGAGGAGATCAAGATTCCGGCCAAGACCGTCGTCAAGATGAAAGTCGCCAAGGCTTGCCAAGACGCGGTGGTTCCACCGAAGAAGTAAGCTCCGTGTGAGTTGTTAGGTCGCAAGGGCGCGCCTTGAAAGGTCTCTACATGGGACTCAGGCGCGCCTTTTTTTTTGGCGGCGGCGCGCCGCGCCCGCGGCCGCCGCGGCTATGATCGCGAGCCAGGAGAGCGCGCTCAACAAGGCGGCCGCTCGCTGAAGAGGGGGGCGCTCGTAGATGAACGCGATGGGTCCGTCTCGGGCCGGCACGGACATCAAGAACCGGGGACCTTCGGGGACCGCGCCGGCCCGCTCAATCTCGAGCGGTTCGTCTCCTCGGAAGGCCTTCCACAAGGGAAAGTACGCCGCCGGGAGCACGAGGCGCGACTCATTCGTGGCTCCGGTGATCTTCGCCTCGATGCGCTCAGGAGACCAGCGCAAAAGCTTCGCTTCGCCCGGTCCTTCCAAGACGAGGGGGTTTTGGGGATCGGTGCTCGTCTCGTACACGTGCACGTCGCCGAATCGCCTCGCCAAGCGCAGGTCGTCGCGGACGGGGAAGGGCGCCAAGGATACGATCCAGTGCACACCGAGCCTGGCGAGCGCGGCCGGGGACTGGAGCATGGCGCGGATGAGCGGTTCGTCCTTGGACCACCTATGGACGAGGGGCAGCCCGGAGAAGATGGCGCAGGCCTCGTAGCCGAGCCTGAGCTTGGGGCGGTTTGTGCGCATGGGGCCCGAGGCGAAGATGTGTCGGTGGTAGATCTCGATCTTTTCGTCCTTTGAGCAGCGGTCTTTGTCGAGGCACAGGGGGCCGGGCTGGTACAGGACTCGTTCCAAAGGGCCCTTTGGCTGCGCGCCGATCCACCTCTCCGCGTCCTCGATCGATTCCCAAAGCGGCCCGCCCCGCACGCCCACCTCGGGTATCTTGGAGTAGTGTTCGGACCAGCCCGCGATGACCAGCGCCGCGGCCGCCGCGATCGTGGCGCCGGCCCGAACCGAAGGGCGGGCGAGACGTCGGGCCAGGCCATTTTTGCCCAGGCGCTCGGCGAGCCGCCGCGCGCCCTCGTAGGCCTCATGTGCGGCCAGCCCTGCGAGGGGAAACCAGCACAGCTTCATCAACACCGCCAGGCGGGCCAGCTGGATACGGCGCGTGACGAAGTTGTCGCCCAGCGCCTCGAAGGCCCCCGCGAAGACGGCGCAGGCGGCGAGGATCGAGACCAGCACAAGCGGCATCGCGCGGCGCCGGGACAAAAGCGCCAGCACGATCCCCAAGAGCCCGGCGTAGTGGCTGCCTTGGTAAAAGTTCTCGAAGATATCACCCGTGGCCAGACCCTTGGCGATGTCGCCGAAGGACAGCCACGCTCCGCCGAAGCCCTCGGTGGGAGCCTGAAAGGTCCACGCGCTCCCGTAGAGCAGCCACGGCGTGAGCCAGAAGGCAGCCAGCGCGAACCCGGCGATCGCGGCCAGGGCGATGGGGCCCAAGGTCTGGACAGGGTGTCTCCATGCCCGGCGGCGCGAGCCGACCACGGCGGTTAGGGCGAACAGGCTCAAAGCCAGGTAGACGAGCGACATGGGGTGGGCCAAGAGGGCGAGGCCCACAAGCGCTGCGCTGAGCGCCGCTCCCCTCCACCACGGGGTTTCACCTTCTCGGTGGAGGCGGCCCTCGAGCGCCAAGACGGCGTGCATGGTGAGCAGCGCGCCGAGCATGAAGGGCCAGACGCCCCAGTAGATGGTGGAGTGGTGGCCCCCCTCGGGCCAGCGGCCCACGTCCCCGGCGCACAAGACGGCCGCGAAGAGGCTCGCGGCCGGGGAGGCGAAGCGGCGGGTTGCCCCGTAGACCGTCATGGGGATCGCGAGGACCAACAGGACCAGGAGGGCGGCGTAGGCCTGCTCCCAGCTCCAAAACCCCAAGCTGGCCAGGCGCAGCCCAAAGACCAGCAGATCGCCGAGCACGGGATAGAAGACCCCCGCCGGATACCCCACGAAGGCCATGTGGCTGTAGCCGCTCAGGCGCCCCGAAGGCAACATGTGCTCCGCGGTGTGCCAGGCCTGGTACAGGTGGATCATGTGGTCCCCGGTGGCGGGCACCGCCAGGGCGAACAGATCCGGATGCAAGGCGGCGACGAACGCGATGAGCGCCGTCGGGGCGGCGATGCGGCGCCCGAGAGACACGAGGCGAAGACGGGCGGAGCTAGAAAGGGAGGTGCGTATCATTTGTTTCGTCAGCTTGGTTCTTTTTTGGGTTGCGGCCTGTGGCTTGACCTCTTCGGGACTTTATAGAGATATGTTTTAAAGCAAAAGTCGTGTCGATAGAAAATGTTGGGGGTGGGACGCGGGTCGCGAGGAGAGTGTGGATGAACAAGAAGAGCTTGGCAGTCGGGTTTTGTTTTGTGTTTTTGGCGGCGGCGCCCCTCGCGTGCGGCTCGGTGCGCCCGCCGCAGCTGCGCACGCCCCCGTCGAAAGCCGGCCCCGAGCGGGAGGCCCTCGCGCAGGCGGTGGAGACTTACTACTCAGTGGCCACGGTGGCCGGGATGAGACAGGCGGTGGCGGCGGCTGCGCAGGCGTCGCCTTCGAGCGCCCTCTACCACGAGATAGCGGCCGACCTCGCGGCGCTCGAGGCGAGGCACGCCGACCAATTCGACCACCTGTGCGACGCTCTGCTCGACGCCACCGGCGACGCCCCGGTCCTCCATCTTCAAAAGCTCGCCGAGATGTCATGGACGCTCGAGCAGCGCCGCCGCGCCGAAGCTCTGTTTGAGACGCTGCGACGAAGCCACCCGTCGGCCGAGGTGCGCAGCGGCGCGGCGTATCTCTTGTCGGTCTCTCTCGAGCGGCGGGGGCAGCTCGAGATCGCGGAGTCTCTGGGCCGGAGCCTGGGGTGGTCTGTGCCGCTGGGCGTGGTGGGGACCTGGGACAATGAGCAGGGCAAGGGGTTCAATATCGCCTATCCGCCTGAGGTCCGGCTCGATCTCGAGGACAGGTACCCGGGGCAGCGGGTCGAGATCGGCTGGCGAGCCGAGCCTCCGCAGACCCGGCGTGGTTTGATAGACCTCTACGAACAGATGTACCCCGACAGCTGGGCGGTGGCCTACGCAGCCGGGTCGTTCGAGGTGGCGGCTGCGGGGAGCTACGAGCTGCGGCTCGCCACCGGTGACGGGGTCAAGGTCTGGGTGGACGGGGCCCTCGTCTTCGAGGATCGCCAGATAAGCGGCTGGATGTTCGACGGCGTGGTGATCCCTCTGCCCCTGGACGCCGGCTCCCACGCGGTGCTCATCAAGTCGGCGCAGGAGCGCGGGGGCTGGTCCCTGGGCGCGCGGATCACGGGGCCGGGGGCCGAGCCTGTCGAGGCCGGGGTGCTCGAGGCGGCGCCTCTCGCGTCGGCAAAAGCCTTAAAAGAAGGCGGCGCGGTCGCGGACGCCGGCGCCGTCATCGCGCGCCGCCTGGAGGGGCTGAGTGGGCCGGCGGTTCGGAAGATGATGCACCACCTGTGGTGGTGCGAGCAGCTGGGCCTCGATAACCCCGGAGCTCAAGGCGCCGAGGCGCTGGTCGAGGAGCACCCGGCCGGCCTGCGCGCCCGCATCGCCCTGGCCCTGGCGTTGTGGAGGAACGGCGAGCGCGCCCAGACGTCCGATCTCTTGGATCGGCTGAGCGAGCAGGCAGGCGA
Organism: Deltaproteobacteria bacterium; assembly: GCA_011389755.1. Lineage (GTDB taxonomy): Bacteria > Myxococcota_A > Polyangia > JAAYKL01 > JAAYKL01 > JAABTR01. The sequence continues at coordinate 4,171 of JAABTR010000456.1, forward strand.
TGAGCTCATCGAGCTGGCCCTTAAAAAAATTCGTTTTCAGAGGCAAAACGATCTGGAGAGCAGCGCGCGGGACGCGGCGGTGAAGCTGGCCGAAAAAGCTCCGGATCTCCCGGGCGTGTGGTTCGCGCTGGAGAGGGCGTATGCCATGGAGGGCTGGAGCGAGGATCGCTGCCGCGCCCTGGAAGAGGCCGATGCGCGCTGGCCGCGGTGGCCGAAAATTCGACGCGCGCTGGCCGACTGTCTCGACGACCTGGGATACGACCGGGAGGCCCAGCGCATGAGGCTCGAGCTGCTCGAGGAGCTGCCGGGGAGCACGAGCCTCTTGTACCGGGCCTACCTTCAGGCCCTAAAGGCCCTCGATTACAAAGAAGCCTTGGACTACGCCGAACAGACCGTTCGGGTGCGACCGGATCGATTCGGGCCCCGCCTCAGGCTCGCGCGGGTGCTGCGAAAGATGCACCGGGACGAAGAGGCCCGCGCGCAGCTCAAAAAGCTCATCGAGCTGGCGCCCACCGCGGCCCCGGCCTTTGAGACGCTGGCCCAGATGGCCTACCGGGGCGGGGACACGGGCGCGGCGGTGGCTAACTGGCGCCGGGCGCTCGAGCGGGAGCCGGACAACGAGAAGATCGCCCAACGCCTGGACTACCTGGCACCCGCCGAGGCCGGTCCGTGGGCCGAAGACGTCCCGAGCGACGAGGATATCGCCGCGGTCATCGCCTCCCGAGACGCGCTGGAGCCGAGCCCTGGGGCGGACGTGGCGCTGCTGCTCGATCACGAGGTGGCCTGGCTGCGAACCGACGGGAGCTCGGTCAGCGTCGTCACGTTTGTGAGCCACGCCCTCAACGTGTCCGGGAGGGACCGGATCACGGAGTACAGCGCGCGCCCCGGGGGCACGGTGCGGGTGCTCGAGGCGTACTCCATCGGCCCTGACGGGCAGCGCAAAGAGGCCTCCTCCATCCGCGATTCGACCATTCGATACCGCGGGCTCGAGGTGGGCTCCACCGTCGTGGTCCAGTACCGCATCGACACACCGCCCAACCATGTCATCGGCGACTACTACTCCTCGACGTGGTGGTTCCAATCGCCCAAGGACCAATACCTTCGCTCCGAGTACGTTTTGTGGGCCCCCCGCGGCGCGGCGCTGTCTACCTATGTAAACGGGGAGGTGGAGGTGGGCGAGCGCGCGGACAAGGGGCGGGTGCGCCGGTCCTGGCGCGCAAAGAACACGCCGGTCCTCGTTCCGGAGAGCCATTGCCCCGGGGCCGGCGAGATCGCCTGGCACCTCCAGGTGAGCACGGTCCCGACCTGGGACCTCTTCGTGGAGTGGGAAAAGGCGCTGCTGCACAACGCGTTTCGCCGAAGCCCCGAGCTGGTCGCCCTGGCGCAGCAGCTCGGCGAGGGGGCCGAAACGAAAACCCAGCGTCTCGAGCGGATCCAGTCCCACCTGGCCGGCGAGGTGAGCTACCAGCAGGACTACGAAAACCCCATCGCGGGGGTCAAGCCCCACGCGGCGCCGATGGTGCTCGCCCGGGGCTACGGAGACTGCAAGGACAAGTCGGTGCTGTTCATCACGTTGGCCGGGCTGCTCGGCATCGAGACCCGGTTCGCCCTGGTGCGCACCCGCGACTTGGGGCCCGTTCGCAAAGAGGTGCCGGCCCAGCAGTTCAACCACGCCATCGTCTATGTCCCGCCCCAAGAGGGGATCGAGGAGGGGCGTTTCTTCGATCCCACCGCGGACTCCCTCGACGTGAGCGTGCTGCGCGATGACGTCCAAGGGACCACTGCCTTTATCTTGGACCTCGAGGCCGAGAATTTCGAATGGATCGAGATCCCCTACCAGAATGCAAAGCTGAGCTTCACGATTTACGACCTGGACGTCGCCTTGGCCGCGGACGGCTCCGCAGAGATCGAGATGACCATGGAGCTGCAGGGCAAGGTGGCGTCTCTTTTCCGCAGACTCTCGCGCAACGCCGAGCAGCTCGAGCAGGTGCTCCAGCACGTGGTGCACGGTGTGAACCCGGGCGCGCGCCTCGGAGGTTACGAGTTCGTAGAAAAAGAGAAGCTCGACCGGCCGGTCAAGCTCACCTTGTCGTTTGAAACGCCGTCCCTCGGCCGCTTCGAGCAGGGCGAGATGCGGCTCGTGCTCCCGGCGGATCTGCACCCCGAGAAGCTCTTCAGCCTGGATACGCGCCGGCACGACCTCTTGCTCGGCGTGCCATCGCAAGTTTCTTGGCGTCAGCGCATCGAGGTGCCCCGCGGGTTTGTGGTCAAGCTCCTGCCGAAGAATTACCGGCTCGAGGCCGAGTGCCTGACTTTTCATCGCGAGGTGGTGTATGAGGGGGGGGTGATTTCGGCCGAGCAGACCTTGAAAAACGCCTGCGAGCGCATCGACGCATCGGACTACGGGGCGTATCGAAAGCAGGTCAACGAGCTGAGCCAGGCCCTCGAGGAGTCGGTGGTCATGACCAAGCGCAAGGGCGGCAAGGGGCCGTCTTCGCGAGCGGGTGAGGCGGGGTGATGCAACGAGACGCGGCAGACCGAGGCCAAGGGGCAGATCAAAATGGGGAAGATCTCGGCGGCGCGGCGCGCGTGCGCGGGGCTTACGTTCAGCGGCTCGAGTCGCTTAGGGGCCGCCGGGAGGCGCTTCAAAAAAAATACGTCGCGATCGCCTGGACCCGCCTCGCGGTGTTCGGGCTCATCATCGCCAGCATCGTGACCTACGCCTGGGCGCCGGGGATGCGGATCCCCGCCGTGTTCGGGGCCGGGTGGATCGCCGGCTTTGTCTTCATCGCGCTCATCGTCGTCCACCGCAGGGTGGCGGCGGAGCGCGACAGGACCCAGGCCCTCGAGAACATCAACGCCCGCGGGGTCGCTCGTCTCGACCGGAATTTTTCGGCCCTCGGCGATGTGGGCCTGCCCGAGCTCGACTCGCCGTGTCCCATGTCCGAAGATCTCGATCTCATCGGCCGCGCGTCGGTGTTCAAGCTCACCGGCGGGGCCTTTACCCGGGGCGGCAAGAAGCTGCTCGCCTCTTGGCTCTTGGGGCCGGCTCGGCCTGAGCAGATCATCGGGCGACAGCGGGCGGTCGAGGAGCTGTCGGGGCGCTGGGACTTGCTCGAGCGCGTCGAGCTTTTGGGCTCCGACGTCTCGGGCGAAGAGACCGACACCCGGCCGTTTTTGGAGTGGGCCGAGAACGCCACCTTTTTGACGGGGAAGCGGTGGATGCTCGCCGTGGCCTGGATCCTGGGCCCGGCTCCGGCTGTCCTGGGCATCCTCGATCTCTTAGGGGTGGTCGAGAAGCCGTTTTGGCTCCTTTTTCTGTTTGTGAACATCGCGCTCACGGGTCTTTTGTGGAGGCCGATACACGCCATCTTCGACGCGGTCTCGTTTCACAAGCGGCGGGTCGAGCGCTACTCCGACCTGCTCGCGCTCCTCTCGCGCACGCCCTTTGAGAGCCCGGCGC
>JAABTR010000457.1 GCA_011389755.1 Deltaproteobacteria bacterium
AAAGACCTCTGGCGCGTGGATCTCTTGGCCGCCCGCGGAGCTCAAAGGCGCGGTGACACAGGCGCCGCTCGGCGGGCCCTGGCAGCTGCGCGTACAAAGCTCGGTGAAGTGGCGAGCCGGGTACCGATTGAGTTCTCGCAAAGTTTCTGGGCCCACGTGGACGCCCCCGAGCTGCTTCCCCCTGAGGACCAAACGCCGAAAGGACAGCGCAGCGGCTGGACGAAGAACATCGAGATGGTCATGGAGATCAACCGGGAGCTGACCCGAGAGCTGGATGTAAAGCGCCTGCTCGCGCTCATCATGCAGCGGGCCGTGGAGCTGACAGGAGCTGAGCGCGGGACGGTCATCATGCCCCGTCAGGGCTCCTTCGAGCCGGTGGTCTCCCACCAAATCTCGGATGAGGTAGAGATAGGCTTTAGCCGATCCATCGCCGAGCAGGTCGCCGCCGAGGGGCGAGCGATCGTGGCCGTGGACGCCATGGGCGATGAGCGCTTCCGGAGCATCGCGAGCGTCAACACTCTCAAGCTCCGCTCCATCCTGGCGGTCCCTCTCTCGATTCGAAGGCGCGTCATAGGCGTCATCTATCTCGACAGCCGCCTGCAAAGCGGCGTGTTCTCGGACGCAGATCACCGGCTCCTCGAGGCCTTCGGAGCGCAAGCCGCCGTCGCACTGGAGACGGCGCGGCTCGTCACCCAGAACAAGACGAGGCTCGCCGAGCTGGAGACCGCTCACGCGGAGATCCTGGCTCTGACCGAAAAGCTCGAGGACAAGCTCGATCGCAACGAAGCCCGGCTCAAGCGGGTGGGCGCGCTGCTCGAGCGCACCACGAAGCGGGACTCTGCCCGCATCGCGAAGAGCGGGCTCATCGGCGAGTCGCCCGCCATGCAGGCCGTCAAAACGATGATCGGGCGGCTCGCCCCGACCGACGTGCCGGTGTACGTCTACGGCCCCTCGGGCACCGGCAAGGAGCTCGTGGCCCGAGCCATCCACGCGGTCAGCGAGCGCAAAGACAGGCCCTTCGTGCCCATCAACTGCGGCGCCTTGCCCCCTCAGCTTCTGGCGAGCGAGCTGTTCGGGCACGTCAAAGGCGCCTTCACCGGAGCGGTGACCAGCCGCCCCGGGCTCTTCTCGCTGGCGGACAAAGGGGTCTTGTTCCTCGACGAGGTCGCCGACATGGACGCGCAGATGCAAGCCCACCTGTTGCGGGTGTTGCAAGACGGCCGCTTTCGAAATCTGGGCGGCGGCGAGGAGATCGCCGTGGACGTCCGCATCATCTCGGCCTCGAACACCGACCTGGTCCAGCAGGTGGAGGCCGGGCACTTCCGCGAAGATCTCTTTTACCGGCTCAATGTGGTGCACATCGATGTGCCGCCGCTTTGTGAACGCCGGGAAGACATCCCTTTGCTGGTGGACCATTTCTTGCGTCGACACGGCGACAAAAAGAGCCCCTCCATCTCGAAAGCGAGTCTCGATCTGCTCGTGGGGGCGAGCTGGCCGGGCAACGTGCGGGAGCTCGAGAACGAAATTCTGCGGGCGGTGGCCATGTCGGATCCGGGGCGGCCCATCGAGCCGTCGGATCTTTCTTTGCGTCTGACGTCGGGCCTGCGCGTGCCCCAAAACGCGGAGGTTCAAGGGACGCTCAAGGACAGGGTCGATAGCTTCGAGAGCATCGTCATCCAGACGGCGCTCTCGAAGTGCGGGGGTAACGCCACGAAGGCCGCCAGGGAGCTGGGGATCAGCCGCGCCGGGCTTTATAAAAAGCTGGATCGGCATGGTATTGGGCCTCGGTAGGAAGAGGTTCAGGGACTTTGGTTAGTTTAGGGACCTAAGGGACCTAAGGGACCTAAGGGACCTAAGGGACTAAAGGGACTAAAGGGTCCTAGAGACACGGAGGTAAGACACATGAATGGACCTGTTGCGCTCATTACGGGGGCTTCCCGGGGTATTGGGCGGGCGATCGCTTTTGAGTTTGCGTCGCGGGGGGCTCGTCTGGCAATCCACTACAAAAGTCGCAACGACGCCGCAGAGGCCACCTCTCGCGGGTGCCTTGGAGATGAACACCGGATCTACGGGGCCGATTTAACCGACACCGGCTCGTTGCCCAAACTCGTGGAACAGGTGACGTCCGACTTTGGCCGCCTCGACGTCTTGGTCAACAACGCGGGTATCTACGAGACCCTGCCGGTCAAAGATGCCTCATTTGACGACTGGCTCGCCTCGTGGACCCGCACCATCGAGACGAACTTGAGCGCTCCGGCCCACCTTTGCTTTTTGGCGGCCCAGCAGATGATGCAGACAGGCGGCGGGCGCATCATCAACATCACCTCCCGGGGCGCCTTTCGCGGTGAACCCGACGCCATGGCCTACGGGGCGTCCAAGGCCGGCCTCAACTCCCTGGGCCAGTCGATGGCCAAGGCGCTGGGCGGGCAAGGCGTGTTCGTCTTCACCGTGGCGCCCGGTTTCGTCGACACCGAGATGGCCGCCGAGGCCCTCGCCGGCCCCGAGGGCGATGGGATCAGGGCGCAGAGCCCCCTGGGCCGGGTGTGCCGCCCCGACGAGGTCGCCGCTGCGGTCGCTCATCTGGCCTTCGAGGCCCCCGCCTTTGCGACGGGCACCATCGTCGACTTGAACGGCGCCTCCTACCTGCGTTCCTGAGCCCCCACGTCGTCGACACTCGGGACAAGCCACTCAAAATAGACCTCGCGCCGGCTTGCCCAAAGCTCAATTCGCGCTAACCTTTTTTTGTCACCTCAGCGAAACGAGACGCCATGAAAAAACTCATTCAAACCACATTGCTGATCGGGCTTTCGTCTTTGTTCTTTTTTTGCGGGTGCGAGCTTTTGAGCACCGACGAAGACGACGTTTTTGGCGACTACCCGTACGAAGACTACGGCTACCATGACTTCGGTATCATCTCGGGTGAATTCGACGTCTCGGTAACCGGGATCGAGCTCGGCGACCTTATTCGCTTCGACAGCTTGGTGCAGACCTCTGTGAGCATCCAGGTTCTCGATGCCCACGCTCGCAGCTCCGTCTCGTCTGGGACAAAGAGCCCCAGCTGGAACGAGACACTGCTTCGAGCGACGCCGGAGATTTTCGCGACCACATGGCACGTGGCGATCCACGATGATGCCAAGGGCACCATCGTGGATGAATGCGATGTGGAGGTCACGAAGGAGATGGTGCGCACCTGGCGCGGCTTCGAGGTCGATGTGTGCGGCTCCTCCACCAACCTGGCCGTTCAATTCTCCCCAGTGGATCAGCTCAGCCTATAACCTTGGGTCAGCGCCCGGGGTGAGGATTCGCCTTGATCTTCGATCGAGCTTTCATCTTCTTTTTGCACGTGTCACTCACCATGGCCGCGGTCGTCGCCACGGGTTCGTGCCTTGCCGCTGATTCTGCCGAAGCGCCGCCAAATCCACAGCGCGATTGCCGGATCACCGAGCCCGATGCCTGTCTCAAGCTGGCCCAGAGATGGGATCGCGGCGCAAAGGGACCTCGCGACACCACCAAGGCGCGCCGCTACTACGCCGTCGCTTGCCAAGGCGGCAACCCGGTGGCCTGCAATAGCTTGGGAGCGATGGTGATGCGCGACGAAGGCGCCGGCCTCACCCCCAATCTCGCTTTTACGCTTTTCGTCGAGGCGTGCCGCCGGGGAAACCCCCACGGCTGTCTCAACGCGGCTGTCTGCTACGAATGGGGAACCGGCATCGGACAAAATTTCATCGAAGCGCGTTCATTATACGAAAAGGCCTGCGCTCAGGGGATTCCGCGGGCCTGTCAGCGATTGACCGCCCTCAAAAAGTGGAATTGGGACTCAGCGGTTTTGCGAAATTTGCGCCGCGGCAACTGACACCGCGTGGGACTTTGAACACCATGGCGTGTGGACTTTAAAAAAATGCGCACCACGTTGCTCATCTTGGCGGCTTTCCCCCTTGCGGTTTTATACTGCCTCATCATCCACGCCCTCGGCGCAGACGCCATGGTGCTGCGCGCAGGGATTTCCCAATTCGAGGAGCAGACCGGCGTATCGCTTCGTTTCGAGCGCATCGACGTCAATCTCGACTCGGTCGGTGTGCGCGGGCTGCGAGTCGACTTGCCCGCTGACGCTCCCCTGCGTGTGGCCGCCGAGAGTCTCGAGTTCGAGCCCTTTGCTCGCAGGATCGTCCTCGGCCAGACCGCGCTGTCTTACAAAGACGCGATTGTTCTGGCCAAAGGCGCCTTTCGTCTCGACCGCCGCGCAGGACGTGTCGCGCTGAGCATCCCCCCGTCTTCGTGCCGCGACCTCATCAAGATCACGCCGAGTACAACGCGGTCGCAGCTCGAGGGCGTCGCTTTGTCGGGCCGACTCACTGTGGATGTCGACGTGGCCTACGATGAAGATGACATCGACTCCACAGATGTTTCGGTGGCCTATCAAAATGGGTGCGACATCGTTTCGCTGGGACACGTTCCTCCACCGAGTCGCTACCGAGGACCGTTTACGTACCGAGCCTACAACGCAGATCGTGAGCGCTTTGACAAAACGACGGGGCCTTCCACCTCGAGCTGGACACCGCTCGAGGACATCAGCCCCTATCTGAAACACGCGGTGGTCGCAGAAGAAGACACGCTTTTTTACCGCCATGACGGCATGGTCGTATCCCGCTTCGGGACCGCGCTCAAACACAACCTCAAGGCGAGCTCTTTTCGCTTTGGCGCGAGCACGATCACGATGCAGCTCGCCAAGAATCTCTTCTTGGAGCGATCGAAGACCATCGGCCGCAAGCTTCAAGAGATCTTCTTTACTTGGTACTTGGAGCGCTACTTCACCAAAGACGAAATCCTCGAGCTCTACCTCAACGTCATCGAGTTCGGACCCAATGTGTATGGCGTTGGTCCGGCGTCCCAGCACTACTTCGGCCGGCCGGCGTCCCGGCTCAACCTCATCGAGTCGGTCTTCCTCGTCAAGCTGCTGCCCTCGCCCTCGACCCGTCACCGTTATTACGAAACCGGCCGAATCTCGGCGGATTTCAGGGCAAAGATGCATTCGCTGCTGCGAAAACTCGTCGAGGGCGGGCGCATCAGCGTCGACGAATACCACCTGGCGCTCGCCGAACCGCTTCGTTTTCATCATCCCGGGGAGCCGCCGGTCTCCCCTCGGCTGACCACCATGACGCAGAGGGAGATCCTCGAAGCGGCGAGCCCCTACTCAAAAAAGAGCCGCCCCAGGCTGGCCGAGATTCGCTATCCCGCAGGGCTCTTCGTCAGTGAACGGGACCAGGCCGCTCGCGTCGTAAAGTCCGGACAACTGTGACTGTCAAACACACTCGCGAGAGGGTCTGTTCTCCTCAGCGATCAAAGCGGTATGTGCGGACCTCGCGGGAGGGCAGCTCGGCGAGGACGGCCGAGACTTCAGCCGGCCACTGGACGCGCAGCTTGACGTTCCGATCGGTGGGCTTGCCGACGGGACTCGAGGGCAGCCCGCCGCCGTGGAGATCGAACAGTGAGTAGAAGCGGCCGCCTTCCACTTGGGGCACCTCGTCTGGAATCTCGAAATCGAGCATGGTCGAAAAAATCGCCCCTGTGCCGTCTCGGTAGTCGACCACCTCTAGAATCCGCGTCTGCTGGGGCCAATCGACCATCGCCGACGTCAGAATTTCCCAGTAGCCGTGTTTTGCGGACTCACCTTTTCGGGGCAATCGAGCCGTTACCTTGTTTTCGTGGGTGTGACCCGCGATGTGCATGATCACGTTCGGATGATCCTTAAGCACCCCCACGAGGGCTTGTCCCCCCGTGGCCAAGCCCTCGACGGGGTGATGGCTGGTGACGATGGCGATTTTGCCGCTCGCGAGCGCCGCGTCGAGCACCCCGGCGAGCCAATTGAGCTGCTCCGAGCCGATGGTGCCGTAGGCAAACTCGGACGACACCGTGTCGAGCGCCACGAGCACGGAGGGGACCCCTTTGATCGGCTCATCCACCACGTAGTGGGCGGTGCCCTTGTCCAGGTTCTGCGCGGTGAGCCCGTGCCCCAAAGGCCCGGTCGCGGTCTCGAAGAAGGCCGCCAACCACTCGCCGCGCGAGTAGAGCGCGCGACCGAAATCGGGGATCACGTCGCGACTGGTGAAATAACTCTTGGGGGGCAGGTAACAGCGCTCTGGGACAGGAGACTCGTCTGCGAACCAGGGCTCGTCCAAGCAGGTCGGCACGACCGCCCGCGACAGGAGTGAGGTTTTGTCTTCGGTCGACTTAGCGACCAAAAAACCGAGCTTGGCAAAATTACCGAGGATCAGATCGTCGTGATTGCCGGCCACCACATACCAGGGAAGAGACGCGGCTATACCTTGCGCCTCGAACGGATCGTGCGGGTCGTTTTCGGAGCCGGGCAGCGGGTCCTCATCGTCGCCGGAGTCGGGATTCACGAGCCCTCCGTCCACGGTCGTAAGAAACCACTCCAGCTCGTTTTGATGAATGTTGTCGACCAGGTCTCCGGTAAAGATCGCAAAGTCGAACGGGGTGGCCTCGTGGAGCCGATTGCCCGTGCGGATGGTCGCGTCGAGAAATTGGGTGTTCCACGACTCGTGATAGCGATAGGACGCCTCGATGAGGTCGTCACCGTGAATGAGCCGGGCCGGAGACTCCTCGTCGATCATGTGCATGTCGCTGAGCTGCCAAAAGTAGCCCACGGATGTGGGCTGCCCGAGGGGCTCCTCGCCGCTGCCTCCAACACCCAAGTTATCGCGCAGCACGTGGGTCTCACCCGGCCCAGGCTCGGTCACCCCCCAATCGCTCCTCAGTTTCTTCAGCTGTTGTTTCGGTTCGAGCACCGGCGCGACGGTTCGTTTCAGGGTCGTGAGCAAGCTCGTATCCGCCGGAAACTCGGGGTCGGGGTTGTAATCGACAAAAACTTCCGTCTCGGTATCCACCGCGCCGCCGGTCTCCGACTCGGAGCCGGTGCCGGTGTCGACAGCGCTTTGGGAATCCCCCGAATCAAACCCCGTATCGGGAGATGGCGTCTCAGATCCCGTATCCGCGTCCCCTCCTGCGCTGTCGGTTCCAAAAAAAGAGTCGCCGTCGTGGTCCCCCGTGACCGACTCGGACTCAGAGTCGACGCCTCGACCAGCCGGATCGTTGTCAGCGCAACCACACAAAACAGCTATCGCCGCTGCTCCCCATATCACCATCAATATTCGTCGTGCTTCCATGACCACCTCGGGAGGAAAATCACACATTTGCCGGCATAGGCAAACGCCAATTTTCCGTCAATCAAAGCGTTGAAGGCGAGATAATCGCCCTTGTCTTCAAAACACTCAAGCAAATTCTGATGGTCGAGACCGCTCCCACCGCTGACGCACGAGCGACATTTTTAAAATTTTTTTTGGAAAAATCTCCACCGCCCCCCCATCTAACATTCCACAAGGCGGTTGCGGGCCTTACATAATCCGCAATCACGGTTTTGCCCAACTAAAGAGGTGCCCCATGATGTTCAAGACGGCGTGCGCGCTTGCCGGCGCGATCAGTATCTGTTTGTTTTTCTCCCAACCGGCGGTTGCTCAGACACCGGTCTTTATCAAGCACGCCGGACAGCAGCCAGTCAATATCGATGGACAGCTCGATGAGTGGAGTCAATTCCCAGGGACATCTCAGGGAA
>JAABTR010000458.1 GCA_011389755.1 Deltaproteobacteria bacterium
GTCAGTGTCGCGTCCACCGTCAGCGGCATCCACTGGGGCGCGGCTCCGCCCAGTGGTCGCAGCGCCCGGGCCCGAATCTCGTGAGTGACCGGCGACAGGATCTCCACGAGGCCGGCCGGCAGGGGCACGAGCTGGAAGGCGGTAAACAGAGCCAGGCCCAAAAGGACAACGCCCGGGACATCCAGGGGAGGACGGCGGAGATCGCGGCTAAACAGGACCACCGCTCCCAGCGCGGCTGCAAGCAGCCCGTAGACGGCGGTCACGGTGGGATGGACAGCTCCCAGCGCGAGGCAGGGCGTCACCAGAAGGACGATGAGGAGGATTTTGAGCAGCTTTTCGAGCACTTTGTCCATCGTGGCGGTTTTGCCAAAAAAAAAACTAACCACATTTTTAGTCGGGTTTCAAATTGACAACACGATGTACCGCGCTTCAATTATTAATACGCACGAACGTATCCTATTGCGGCACTTACTTATTGGGGAGCCTGGGAAGCGACACGTGGACGGCGGTGAGATCCTCGCCGCTTAGAAGGGAACTTGGAAGATGCCGCCGATGATGCACCGTCTCTGTAAGATCTTGGGCGCCGGGTTGTCGGCGGCTCTGATCGGGTGCGGCGGCCTCGAGGATCCCTCCGAGACCTTCCTTTTTTTGCCGGTCTGTCTCGAGGAGGGCCAGGTCGCCGTGATTGAGCTTGTCGGGCCCGGCCTGGAGCCCGAGGTCTCACGGAATGTATCGTGCAGCGGACGGCAAGCCGTCCAGGTCGACGACGATTTCAGCCTCCGGCTTGTGGGCGTCTCGGGGGGAGCGGCGGCCGAGACGGTGGAGAGAAGCGATTGGGGTTTGCGCGCCGTGCTGCCCTCGAGCCTCAGTCCCGGGGAGTACGAGGTGATTTTGGAGCGCCCCACCGGCTCGGAGCGGGTGGCGCACCAGCTGCTGCGCATCGGTGGGTGCGGTGGTGGGGACACGGCGAGCGCGAATACCGATTCCGCGACGAACCAGGACACCGAGAGCGGGGATGACCCGGACACGGTGGAGGACACCTTTACGGAGCCGTCGACCCAGAGCGACGAACCCGGCACCGACACGGTGGAGGACACCTTTACAGAGCCGTCGACCCAGAGCGACGAAGATACCGGCACCGACACGGTGGAGGACACCTTTACAGAGCCGTCGACCCAGAGCGACGAAGATACCGGCACCGGCACGGGGCCGAGCCGGTGCGAGGAGATGCAGGCGCTGGACGGCGACGTGGTGTGCTGCCCGGGGGCGACTCCCCCCGAGTCGTGTGCGCCCGAGGATTGGAACTTTTATCTGGGTCCTTCGTCGGGAGGGATGAGCTGCTGCTCCCAGGACCTGACCGAGAGGCGGTACTGCGACGCCGGAGCGGTCTTTTACTTGGACGACTGCAACGTGGACGGCGGGCTCTGTGGGCGCCTGTCGGCACAGACCCCCCACGGCTGTTACGGGAACTTCTGTTTCAACCCGATCGTCGTCGCGCCCCTCACCGAAGGCGTGCCGTTTGAATATACCAACGTGTGGGATAACTTCGAGCACACCTTCCCGGCGGCGGATACTGGCACGTGCGGCGTGACCAGAGAAAAAAAAGACGTGTGGTTTGATTTGACCATCCCGGCCCAAAGCGCGGTGAACGTCACCGAGCCGACTGTATCGGATTCTGTCATTCGATATGTCACGGACTGCCAAGCGACGAGTTGCCTGAGTTACGACGACTGGTTCGAGAATCTGAGAATAGAGAACACCGGCCATGACCCGTTGAACGTAAAAGTCATCGTTTCAACGGGTAAATCAAATTTGCATAACCAACTTTGGGCCGTATTCCGGCTCACAGCCTTGTAGTCTCCGGTAGGTAGTGGGCGTAGCCCAGCTCGTCGGCCTCCCGGTTTAGGAGCAAGAGCTCCTGCTGTGATTTTTTTTGCGCGGCGAGCACCACCGCGCCCAGGGCGCCCGCCTGCATGCCCATCGGCGCGGCGACATCCGGGGGCAGGTCGGACCGGATACCGGCCCGCTCGAGCATCGCCTTGACGGCACCTGCGCTGCCGTCGCACCGGACCACCCCGCCCACGACGCTGCCCTTGCAGTGGGGGCCCGGCGACGCCGAGAGGACGAGGGCTGCGGCCGACTCCCGAAGCTCGCAGCGCTCGAGGGCCTCGGCAAAGGCCCCGGCCCCGGCATCTCCCAGCAGCTGAGCCCAGCGAAGGTCCACCTCGTCGGCGCAGACGGCGAGGACGCGGGTCGCCAGGCCGGTGAACACGAGGTCAGCCGCGGCGGCCAGGGCGGCGTGCCCCGACAGCCACCCCTGGCTCACGGTGACCGCGGGCGCGTGGATGCCAAGGGCGATGGTCAGGTGGCCCGCCGGGGCGTTGTGCACCGAGTTGGGCACCAGCGCCGGGCTGGCGGTCCTCCCCCGGGTGGCGTGGATCTGTCTCAGCAGCTCGATGCTCACGTTCGCTTCGCCCATGGCCGTGGCCGTGACCACGCCCATCTCGTCGAGCTCGAGCTCCCCCGCGTCCGCCAGCGCCCTCTTGGCCGCCACGGTCATGAGCTTGGCCACGCGCCCGTAGCGCCGCCGCAGCCCGGGCGCGGCGTAGTCCTTGATGGGGATATCCTCGAGCTGGACCGTTCCCGCTCCGCGGACGTCTTGTGCCTCGAGGCCGAGGCTCCCGGCACCTTGGATGAACAGACGCCGCTCAGACATGGGGTTGCCCCTCTTCGAATGCGCCGAAGATCAAGGCGCAGTTGTTGCCGCCGAAGGCGAACGAGTTTGACAGCACCACGGCGCCGCGGGGCAGCTCGAGCCCACCTTCGGGGGTCAGTGAGATGGGACAGTCCTGTCCGGGTTCGGTCGCGCCGGCATGGGGGAAGGCGGTTTGGTTCTCCAACGAGAGCACCGAAGCCACCGCCTCGAGCCCGCCGGCGCCTCCCAGGGTGTGGCCGATGAGCCCCTTGCAGG
>JAABTR010000459.1 GCA_011389755.1 Deltaproteobacteria bacterium
TTCTCCAACGAGAGCACCGAAGCCACCGCCTCGAGCCCGCCGGCGCCTCCCAGGGTGTGGCCGATGAGCCCCTTGCAGGACATGACGGGGATGCCGCCTCCGAACAGCCGCGCGATGGCCTGGGCCTCGGCGGCGTCGTTGAGGGTGGTCCCAGTGCCGTGGGCGTTTATGTGATCGATGTCCGAGGCAGACAGGCCGGCGCTGTCGAGCGCGCGGCGCATGGAGAGCTCGGCGCCGCGCCCGTCCGGAGGCGGCGCCGTCATGTGGTGGGCGTCGCTGCTCATCCCAAAGCCGAGGAGCAGCGCCCTGGGGCTGCGGCCCTGAGCGAGCACCTCGTCGAGTCTCTCGAGAAGGACGAACCCGGCGCCTTCCCCGAGGGTGAGCCCAGGACGATGCTCGGCGAAGGGCCGGCAGGGCTCGGTGCCCGTCAGCTCGAGCTTGTGAAAGGCGGTGAGGGTGGTCCTGCACAGGGCGTCGCCGCCTCCGGCCAGGACCCGGCGCGCGCGACCGGTGGCGATCCAAGACGCCCCCAGGGCGATGGCGACGGCCGAAGAGGTGCAGGCCGTGGAGACGGTCTGCACGGGGCCGTTTATGTCCAGACCCCGAGCGACCAGCCTCGTCGGAGACGCCATGCATCCTTCGAGCCGGTAGTCGTAGGGTCCTGCGGGGCGGCCGTCCAAGAGCGCGAAGACAACCTCCTCGTTGTTGGACTGCCCCCCCGTGCTCGTGCCCAAAACGAGCCCGTCTGGGGGTGCCGCGCCGCGGTTTGACCCGTCCTCGACGCACTGGGTCGCCGCCGCCAGACAGAGGCGCCCGGTCGGGCTGTCGAGCTCGGCGAGCCGGCCCGTAGGCGGCGCGGGCACCTCGGCCTCGGCCACCAGGGCGTCGAAAGCCAGCTCGAATCGCCGATTGAAGACGAAATTCGGTTTGCCTTCTTTTAAAGCGGCTCCCAGGGCGGACGCAGAGCTTCCGGCCGCGCTGGTGGCGCCGATCCCGGTCACGGCGATTGTCGTTTTGGACAAGGGCACTCCTTTTTCATCGCGCTCGACGAGAGGCGAAGTTACGAAGCGGCGAGGGGGGGTGTCAACGGCGGCTCGGCCCGTGGCCCCTTTTTTCCCTTGCGCTCGGCTTTGCCCCATCTACCATGGCGGCATGCGTATCGTCGCCGACCTGCACATCCACTCGCGTTTTTCCAGGGCCACGAGCCGGGACTTGGATTTTACGAGCCTGCATCGCGGCGCGCTCGAAAAGGGGATCGGTCTTTTGGGCACCGGGGATTTCACCCACCCCGGGTGGCTCGAGACCATCGAAGAGCAGCTCATTCCCGCCGAGGACGGGCTCTTTCGCCTGCGCCCCGAGCTGGCTGCGGCAGCGGCGCGGGAGCTCCCCGAGGCCCTAGCCGGCGACGTGCGGTTCGTCTTGCAGGTCGAGATCAGCAACATCTACAAAAAAAACGACCGGACCCGAAAGAACCACAACCTGGTCTACCTGCCGAGCCTCGAGGCGGTGCGCAGGTTCAACGCGAAGCTCTCTTCGGTGGGGAACCTCGCCTCGGACGGGCGACCGATCTTGGGCCTCGACGCCCGTGACCTGCTCGAGATGACCCTCGAGACCGACCCGGCCGCGTTTTTGGTCCCGGCGCATATCTGGACGCCGTGGTTTTCCATGCTGGGTTCCAAGTCGGGCTTCGACTCCCTCGGGGAGTGCTTCGAAGACCTCTCAAAGCACATCTTCGCCGCCGAGACCGGCCTGTCGTCGGATCCGGCGATGAACTGGCGCTTGAGCAGCCTCGACGGGCTGACGTTGATATCCAACTCAGACGCCCACTCCGCGGCGAAGCTCGGCCGCGAGGCGAATCTCCTCGACATCGAGCCGTCCTTTATCGGGCTGCGTCGGGCGCTCGAGACCCGGGAAGGGTTTGTGGGCACCGTGGAGTTCTACCCCCAGGAGGGCAAGTACCACCTGGACGGCCACCGCAAGTGCGGGCTGCGCCTCGAGCCCGAGCAGACCCAGAGCCACGGCGGGCGGTGCCCGGTCTGCGGCGGCGCGATCACGGTGGGGGTCTCGAGCCGGGTCGAAGCGCTGGCGGACAGGCCCGCGGGCGCGCGGCCGGAGGGCGCGAAGGACTTTCGCAGCCTGGTCCCCCTCGCAGAAGCGGTGGCCGAGGTCCTGGGGGTGGGCCCAAAGACCAAGCGGACCCGGGCCGTGGTCCTAAGACTCTTGGGCGCCTTGGGCCCCGAGCTCCAGATCCTGTGGGACGTCCCCGTCGAGGACATCGCCGAGGTGGCGGGGGCTCAGGTGGGCGAAGCGGT
>JAABTR010000460.1 GCA_011389755.1 Deltaproteobacteria bacterium
CGCCGCATACGAACGGGGGAGCTCGCGATCGAGGCGGGGTACGACGGCGCGTTCGGGACGGTGCGGATCTTCGAGCCCCACGAAAAAGACGCCCTGCGCCTCTCCAGCGGGCCGACCCCGCCTCTTGGCGAACGCGCCGAAAACCGATATTAAAAAAAACGAGCCGGCGCGCCGAGCGCCGGTCAAACGAAAAAAGGATGTCATCGTGTTCGAAGGAATTCTCACGGCCCTCGTGACCCCCATGAAAAACGCTAAAATCGATCTGGACGCCCTGATTCGGCTTCTGGATCGCCAAGTCGATGCACAGGTTCAAGGCGTGGTGATCTGCGCCACAACCGGCGAAGGCGCCGCCTTGACCCAAAAGGAGAAGAGCCTCGTGGCCGAGACCGCTATCGGCTATGTCGAGAAGCGGCTCAAGGTGATCCTCGGCGTCTCGGAGGTGGCCACGTGGGCGGCCGTGGACACGGCGCGGATGGGCGCCGACCTGGGCGCGGATGGGGTCTTGGTGGCCTCTCCGCCTTACGTCCGCGCGTCCCAAGACGGCATGGCGGCTCACTTCGAGGCCGTGGCCGAGCAATCCGGGCTGCCGGTCATCGTCTACAACGTCCCTTCGCGCACCGGCTCTGATGTGCTGCCCGCCACTCTGGCGCGGCTCGCGGCGCATGAGGGCATCGTCGCTGTCAAGGAGGCCACCGGGTCGGTGCAAAGAGCCCAGCAGGTCCTCGCGGCGGTGGACGGGAAGATGAACGTGCTGTCGGGAGACGATCCCCTCACCTTGTCGTTGCTGGTGGCCGGCGGCCACGGCGTCATCTCCACCGGCGCCAACGTGGTGCCCGAGCTGTGGTCGAAGCTCTGGCAGGCCTGGAAGCAGGGCGATGTGGCGACGGCGACCCGGCAGCAGTCGCAGCTCCTGGGCCTGCACGAGGCGCTTTTTCTGGAGAGCAATCCCGGTCCGGCCAAGGCGGCGCTCCACCTGCTCGGTCATGTCGAACCCGAGATCCGCTCGCCACTGACTTGGCCGGTCGCGCCGACGATCTATCGCCTCGCCGCGGAGCTCGAGATTCTGGGGTGCCACCCGATGGGGGTGGGGGAATGAGCCCGACGAAGCTCGCGGTAGTGGGAGCGGCCGGCCGCATGGGCCGAGAGATCGGCCGAGCCGCTGCGGCTTCGAAGGCGTTCCGGGTTGTCGCCGCCGTCGAGCACACGGGCAGCCCCGCCGTCGGGGAGGATTACGGTCGCCTCTGCGGGCTGGAGGCCACCGGGGTCACGGTGGGGACGGACCCCGGCGCCGCGGCGCGGGTTGCCGACGTGATGGTCGACGTGAGCCTGCCCGAGGCCTTCGACGGGGTTCTGACAGCGGCGGCAGACCAAGGGGTCGCGCTGGTCTGCGGGACTACGGGCCTGGGCCCGGGCCAGATCGCCCGGATCGACCAGGAGGCCGAGCGGATCCCGGTTCTCTACGCCACCAATCTGAGCCTCGGGGTGGCTCTGCTCGGTGAGCTGACGGCTCGGGCCGCGCGGGTCTTGGGTGCGGACTACGACATCGAGATCGTCGAAGCCCACCACCGGGGCAAGCGCGACGCCCCCTCCGGGACGGCCCTCACCCTCGCGGGGCGGGCCGCGAAGTCCCGCAAGATAGACGCGGGCAGCGCGGTGGTCCACGGCCGCAGCGGCCGCAGCGAGGGTCGGCCGGCCGATGAGATCGGCGTCCACGCCGTGCGGGGAGGAAGCATCTTCGGAGAGCACACGGTCATTTTTGCGGGTGACGATGATCGCCTGGAGCTCACCCACCGGGCCTCGAGTCGAGCGCTGTTCGCCAGAGGCGCCCTGGCGGCGGCGTCCTATGTGAGCGGCCGGCCGGCGGGCCGGTATCGGATGACAGATGTGCTCGAGAGGCTCGGCGCGCCCTGAGGTCGAAAGCGATCTGTTCACGGGGGCAAGAGAGCCAGGACGCGTCCTGCGGAATCGGCCGTGGAGCGGGCAACCAGGTAGGGGCGGCCATCGTACAGGGTGTACCAGTCGATGCGGGCCTCGGAGATGGGGCTGCCGTCTCTTCCGCGGATCGTCGCTTCCCAGACGAAAGG
>JAABTR010000461.1 GCA_011389755.1 Deltaproteobacteria bacterium
GAAGAGGGGCTTTATTGCGATGGCGATGGCCTGTGTGCGGTCTGTGACAACAGCGTCGCCGGTTGCCCTTGTAACGAGGGCGACTGCACAGGCGGGCTGGTCTGTGACGAACAAGACGAAGCGTGCCGAGAGCCTTTGAGCTGCGCTGATCTGGAGTGCAAGGAGCACCAGCTGTGCGAGCCAGGCGGGGCTGGGGCCGACGCCGCGTGCTTGGAAGACTGCGAGGCGGGCTACGTTTGGATCGAAGCGACAACGTCGTGCGTGGCGGAAAACTGCGAGGAGGGGGCGCCCGGCTCGATATCGGAAGAGTGCCGAGCGCTCTTGCGGAGCTGCGAAGAAGACGACCTGGGAGCTCACTGCGGAGCGTGTGAGCCTGGCTACGTGGACGAAGGCGGGGTCCTCGAGCGGTGCCGAGAGGCGATAGCGTGTGAGGACATTCAGGCCGAGTGCGACTTTTTGTACCGGGAGTGCGCGCCCGGAGATTCGGAGGCGGACGCTCGGTGCGGCCCGTGCATCGAAGGGTACGAGGAGCAAAGCGGCCGGTGTGTGGACGTCGCTGTCGCGGTGGACTGTGACCCTGAAGATCCCATGGTCGAGGTCTGTGACGAGCTGAATAAAGAGTGCAAGGCGGCGGACGGCGTCTTCTTTTGCGGCGGGTGTTTTGAAAACCACGTCAAAGAAGACCCCACAGAGCCGGAGAGCCGGTGTGTGGCGCTGTCCCCGTGCGGCGGGGTCTTTTGCGCGGACGATGAGTACTGCATCGAGGGGACGTGTCAAAAATCCGAGTGCGCGGACGATGAAGCCTTCGCGCCCGCCCTCGGGCGGTGCGTGCGTTGTCAGATCCAGTCCTGCGACATGCCTGGGGCCACGGGGCGTCTGTGGCCGAGGACGACCTTCGGGGGGCTCTCCGGGGACACCTGCCTGTGCGAGACCGTGCCAGGGTACTTCTGGGATGTCGGGGGCGGAAAAAAAGCGACCGTCTGCGACGGGGACGGGGACGGCTGGGTGCGCCTCACGGCTCAGGACGCGGTCAACAGCGCGGATCCGGAGATCTTCGAGAACGCCAGGTGCGATCTGCACGTCATTGACCGCGTCGTGCTCATAAACGACTTCGGACAAGAGCTCGAGCTTTTGTCTTGCGCGTCGGGGTTCACCTCGGATGACGACTGCCGCACGAGCGATGTCAAACCGCTGCAGCTTCTCGAGTCGGTCCGCAACGACGACGAGAATCTCTTGTCCGACTCCCAGGAGGCAGACCTGCACCCCCGGCAGATCAACGCGTTGACCAAGGCCTGTCGCAGCTTGAACGGGGACTACAACGACGATAAAAACGCCGATGTCACCGAGGTGCACGACAGCGGGCTGGAGCAGTTCTCCCACTTCGTCGAGCTGCACCGGTCGTGGTACGAGCCTCCCGGGGCGCAAGGGGGACTCGGGCGCTATGTCATCGCGGAAAAAAAGCGGAGCGAGCCGGGCTTTCCCCTGACGTATTCTCCGGCCCAAGGGGACTATTGGCCCACGTGTCATCGGCACCGCGACGCCGCTTTTGAAGAGAAGAAGCCGGGGTTCGACTTCGCCAAATGGAGCTGCGATCTGCCCGCGGGCACGTGCGGGCTCGTCGATCAAGGCGGTCAGATGTGGTGGGGGATGACCCATCACAGTCAGTTCAAGTGCCTCGACCTCGAAAAGGATACCCTCGAGGGGTTCGATTTGAACCGCTGCACGTACAGCGGCATCCCTACGAGTCGGCACGGGACGCAAAACCCAGGGGAGGTCTCCGTGAGCTGCGCCCCGGTCGCCCCTTCGGACGTGACCGGTGACGTGGCCTTTGGCAGCGCCTCTTATGTCGCCTACAACGCGGCGTCCACGTACGAAAGGGGCTGCGTCGATGAGTGTCAGGAGTTTTTCGATCAGTGCCCCGGCCACGATCCCGAGCGCCCCGGGGCGTCTTGCGCCACGCAGGAGTACAATTTCGGAAAGAAATCCTGCGGATGCAACCAGTACTACGGCGGGCCCAGCTGCGGCCTCAGCTGCCCCTCTTCAGACCTCCTCTACTCGCAGGCGCTCCAATACGCGCCCCGCCAGGGGACGTGGCTGTGCGGTCACATCGCGTCGACCTCGAGCCCGGATATCGCGAGCGAAGACGGCGCGGTTGAGCTGCGCGGTGAAGTGCCCCCCTTCTGGTTTGAGCTGCCGAGCGCGCCGGAAGAAGGCGACACGGACACCGGGCCCTATAGGCTGCTTCCGTTTGGGGGCAGCTACGAGACCGTGAGAAACTAGCGCTTTTTTCTCCGAAAGGGGAGCCCCCATCTAACTGACTTTTTCGCCTTTTAGGATGTCCGGGACGGCGGTCGCCTCGATGCGCAAGCCGCCGTCGTGCTCGAGGATGATGCGGTAGATCGTGTCCGGGACGAAGCGGGTGGCGGGCGCTTCGATCTGGGCGTTCTTGACCCCCGCCTTTTCCCTGCTCCTTGAGTCCAGAGCGTACTCCCAAAACAGTTTCCAGTACGTGCGCTCGATTTTTGACACGCGAGGGTCGTCGCTGTCGAGCGCGTAGCCTCTGGGGACCTGCATGGGGGCGCTTATCTCGCAGCTCTCGTAGGTTTTGCCCCCCTCCTCGAGAGCGTAGGCGCGCCGAAACAGATGGATGCTCTTTCCTTCGCCGTTCATGACGAGCTCATCGCTCAGCCGGATGACGAGAGCCTCGAAGTGGATGATGTCGCTCAGGGAAAAAGGACACAAAACCGGAGACAGGGGATTTCCCTCGGCGTCTTTCTCCAAAATCTTCAACACGACTTTTTGAGGCTGCCCATCTGAGCCGCGTTTATATTCTTTGACCCAGACATCGGCGACTTTTCGATCCGCGGTCAGTCTGGATATCATTTGTTTCAGGACCTGCGTCTCCTGCCATTTTTGGTAATATTCGTAGCCGAAGAAACCTCCCACCGCGAGCAAACCAAAAATGAAAAGTTTTCCAAGAAAACCGCCTCTCCCCATCCTCGTCCCTTTCTGATCTTTCGACATCCGCTGTGACTCTCCTCAAAAGAATTCTTCAAAATTTTCCACCTATGAAAAAAGAATAGGCGATTCTACTCGCAGTACAATATTTCAGTGCTGCGAGTGTTTAAAAATTCTCTCGACGAAAAACGGTGCTTCCGTGGTATCCTGGGCCCGGCATCGCGGCCCGAGCTATGTATGAGGTTAGGATACGGACATGAAATGTAGGCAAAGCAGGCAAATTAAAGGATACGAGACATTTTCGATAAATCGCAGGACGTTCCTCAAAGGAGCGGCCTCCGTCGCCGGTGTATCACTGCTCACAACCCTGGGGTGCGAGTCGACATCGGAAGGCGACGACCTGACATCCGATTCGGGCTCGGGCGACGACTCAGCGGGAGGCACCGACTCGGGACAGGCCGATACGTCTGTCCACAGCGGCGACCGCAGCGGCGCGACGCTGTTTCTGCCCGCGACCATCGGCACGGTCGAGCTCAAGAACAGAATACTGCGCTCCGCCACCGAGGAGGCCTACTGCAAAAAGGGCGTTCCAACCTCCGAATACACCAAGGTCTTCACCGACCTGGCGGCCGGGGGAGCAGGCGCCATCATCTCAGGTATTGCCGTGTCCGCGCTCGAAGACTCCATGCCCTTCATGCTCTACGCCTACGACGATGAGTTCATCGAGAGGTTCGCCGAGATCCGCCAGGCGGTGCGGGACGTGGATCCGGATTGCAAGGTCTTCGCCCAGGTGGGTCACACGGGACATCGCTACTCCGGCGACAAGCGCATCGGTCCGACAGACAAGAGCTGGCCCGGGGACTTCAAGCCCATGCGGGCGATGGATGTCGAAGAGATCGCCTACGTTGTCGAACAGGTCGCGCAGACCATCCGCCGCTTCAAAGACGCGGGCTGGGACGGAGTCGAGATCCACGGCGGTCACGGGTACCTCATCTCCTCGTTTTTGTCGCCGTACACCAATACGCGGACCGACGAGTACGGAGGATCCGTGCAGGCTCGGGTGCAGATCGTAAAAGACCTCGTCGATCGTTCCCGCGAGCTCGTGGGGGACGACTACCCGATCTTCATCAAGTTCAACTCCGATGACCGGGGCGGCACAGAGCCTTTGGATCTCGAAGGCGGCATCGATCAAAAGATCTTCATCGAGACGGCGAACGAGCTTGCGAAAATGAAGATCGACGCCATCGACGTCAGCGGCAACGACTGTTCCCAGTTCGGCGTCAACGACCCCGAGGAGCAGTCGTACTTCAAAGACGCCGCCATCGCCCTCGAGGTCGACATTCCGGTGATCCTCACAGGCGGCAACCGCGACGCGGACGATCTGACAGCCCTGCTCGACACCGGGGAGGTCGACTTCATCGGCATCTCGAGGCCGCTCATTCGCGAGCCCGATCTGGCGAACAAATGGCTGAGCGGTCAGACGAGCGGGACTGCGTGCATCAGCTGCAACCAGTGCACGGATCTGATGAACCTCATCGGCGGCATGCGCTGCCACGCTGTTAAAAGTTAGTGCGTAATAGCGGCGGGGCGTAGAGATCGTGGATCAGACGACCGGGTCGAACTCCTCGCAGGCCTGCTCGATGATTTCAAAGGCCTGCTCGAGGCCGTCTTCCATCTGACCGGCGCACAGATCCCACCACACGCCGCGCTCGACGTCGATGAAGAGGTCTGTCAATCTTTTGAGCTTTGTCGCAGGGTATGCAGAGCCGTAAGGACCTTCGCATCTGCTCGTCGCCCCGACGCCGAGAAACACCATGCGCTCCACATCGCCGCCTTTTATATCGATGAGGCGCTGGTAGATCTCTTGAGGGGTCTGGGCCAAACCGGTGGGTTGCTCGTCCTCGTCGGTGATGGCGACGACGATGAGCAGGGCGTCGTCTCTCAAAAAGCCCGCGTTCGGACCGCTTATGTACGGCGGCTCGAGGGCCGCGGCCACGGTGGATGCGGGTTGCTCGTCGTCGTTGTCTCCCGAGCAGTTGGCGTCGTCGAGGTAGATGTTCCCCACACAGGAGAACTCGTCGACGAGGTTTGGGGAGGCGCTGTCGATCCAGACGTCGCCGCCCACAAAGTTGCATTCCCCGGATTTGCCACGGGTGTGAAAGTTCGCCGGATCGGGGCAGGCGTCCAGGGTCGCCACGCGGAAGTTGTCGAGCCCCTTGCTGATGGACCTTAGGCGCTCCGCAAACGCGGGGAACACGGTGTCACGCAAGGCCCTGCGCTCCTCGGTCATGCTGCCCGAACCATCCACCGCGATCACCACGTCTACCAGACGGCACGATTCGGCGACTGTGGTTTCGCTATCTCGGTGCGTGTCCGCACCGCTGTCACCGTATGTGTCGATGCTCGTGTCGGCATTGGTATCGGCATCGGTATCGATGTCGATATCGGTGGCGGCGCTCGGGTCGGTGCCCCCGAACAGCCCGGTCGTGCTGTCTTCGCTGCACGCCATGGCGAGAGCGCAGCTCAACATAATTGTGAGCGCGCTGAAAAGGCCTTTTACCATTGTTCTCTCCTTAGTTCTCAAAACCGTCGCAGTCATTTTGAGGCGGCACTTGGTTGTTATTATGCTTGGTAGTGAAAATCTACTGCACGTTGATTTGGCAGGAGTCCTGGGGGCCCAGCCACCCGAGGATATTGACCCAGAGCTGCTCGATCTCGGGGAGCTTGGTCCACTCGGAGTCGAACTCGATCCACTCGTCGCCCCACGCGAAGACGCGGCCTTTACCCCGCTCCTGCGCGGTGCCCGCCGCTCCGCCTTTTGCGGGCAGGTGGGCGACCACGGTGTTTTTCGCCGCAGGGTCTGCGTTCGTCTCCAGCACGGCCCAGCCCCCGAGAAAAGTGACCGAGGTGAGGCCCTTTGTGATGGGATGGGACGCAAAATCGGTGATCGGCCCATTTTTGAGAGGGCCGCCCTCGTACTCGAGCCCCAGGGGCTCCATCAAGCTGTTCGGCCTGGCCCAGGACGGTTCGCCCGCGGTGTAGCCGGTCATGAACATGACCCCGCCTCCGCCGGTCACCCAATTTTTCAAAATAGCCGCTTCGTTCGATGAGTAGAGTCGGACCAAGCGATCGACAATGACGACGTCGAAGGGCAAAAGATCCGCCGGGGTGAGCTCGGGAGCATTCTTGTTGTGGAATCGCGTCACCGAGGTGCCCCGCTCTTCGAGCCACGCCTTGAAGTTGGCCGAAGGGTTTACTCCCGGGGTTCCCATCACGCCGATGCGCAGGCAGTCGCAGATTCCGTCCCCGCCCACGTCCACATCGTCGATCCACCCGTTGCAGTCATCGTCCAGGCCATCGCACACGGTCTCGTCGTCGGACACCGGGACGCACGTCATCTCGTCCGTCGAGCCATCGCAGTCGTCGTCGACCTGGTTGCCCGGTATCTCTTCTTGGTCCGGGTTGGCGTTTTCGTTGTTGTCGTCGCAGTCGAACTCGGCGCACCACCCGTCCGAGTCTTCGTCCACGCAGTCTTTAGTGGTGTCTGTTTGATTCGTGTCCCCGGTCCCGTCCTTCGATGTGTCGGAGCCGCCGCCGGTATCGCTGCCGCTCGCGCTCGCGCTGTCCGGGGCCGATTCGGTGGCCTGATCGGTGTCGAGATGTGTGTCGTCGCCCCCGTCGGTGCTCACTCCCGAGCCAGAATCGGTGCTCGAGCCCACATCGAAGCCGGTGTTCGAGTCGGTGCTGCCCGTGTCGGTGCCGGAATGCGTTCCAATGTCGGCGCTCGGGACGCCGCTGTCGTCGCTGCAACCCGCTGGGACCAGCAGGCACAAAATGAAGGTAAGAGACAGTCTCGCGCGGTTTCCCATCGGTTTGCCCTCCTGGGGGTTGTGACGTCCCAACGTCTGACAAGGTTATTATGAAGGGATGAGGCCGCTGTTCCACCGAGCGGGGAGATTTTTAGGGGCCGTCGGACCTACTTGCCCCGGTTTTCGAGGTAGAACTTGACGAAGCTGTCAAAGCCGAACTCAGTGAGCTCGCTGGGATCCCCGATCTTGTGGAAGAAGCACGAGGGGATCTCTTCCCGGCTCAGGTTTTTGCGGATGCAGGCGTCGCACGTCCCGGATGGATTCGTGCGTGGGTGATGCGGGCAGTCGCGATCCTGACACGGGCAAAAATGTGGTTTCATCGTCGTCTTTCCTTTCGCCGGCGCCGGGTGCGCTCCGCGGCGAGTGTATCGCCGCGGCGAATCGGGGGCAAGGCCGGCATGGGGGGACCGGGGGACCACACCCTGGTTAAAAAAATCATCAGAACAACGCGCCTCACCGTCGGGTTCGTTGAAGGCGCTGGCCAGCCTCTGGAGCATGATGTCTTGCCTGGAACAAAGACGGTTCAAGACCGATTTGAGCGGAAATTTGCGATGATACTCATTGGCTCTGGAGTCAACGAGGGCTGCCGAGTCGACGAGACGCAGCGGGGGCGTGGTCCCGCGTTGTCTGGGACGAAGGGAGAACAACCTCAATTCAGGCGCGAAGTCCCTATCCAGGGGCGCATTTGACGCCGGACTGGACGCGGAGCAGGTAGGTG
>JAABTR010000462.1 GCA_011389755.1 Deltaproteobacteria bacterium
AACGCATCGTCCTTCGAGACTTCTCCACACCGAAGAGGCGACCCGATTTTTTTGCGGGCATCTGCTATCAGCACCGACGCTCCCGCTTCTAAAAGCCTAAGCGCCGCCGTCAATCCAGCAGGACCGGATCCGGCTACGAGCACATCGACTTTATCGGGAACACGTGGTGAGTGGCTCAAACTGACCTCGACGATGGGGTCCTAGTACGAAGTCACTATAAATTATTATTCAAAAGAAGAAAGCATTTTTGGGGAATTGGGTTCGAAGGCAGGCAGGCAGGCGGCGCTTGGGAAGTTCTATTTATCGGCTTTTTTGATTTTATCAGCCTTCCAAGCTTTGAACATGCCGCGCCTCGCGTCGCGCATTTCCCGGCGCTCTTGCCGAAACTGCTGAAACATGTCCCGCTGCTCGGGCGTCAAGACCCCGAGGACCTCGATTTGAGTGCGAGCGCGGATCTTTCGAAGCGCGACCTGGACGGGAGTCATCTCGTCGATAAGCTGCATCACGGCAGCCTCGTCGATGACCGGCGCTCGCATGAGCTCGCGCCTCTCGCTCCGCATCTGGTCGACGTCTTCTCGAAGCGGCTGAGCCTGCGCCCGAGCGGCTTCATGGATCGAGCGAATCTGCTGAATCTGGGCGTCGCTCAGCCCGAGCTGATCGGCGTGTCTGAGGACCTTGGCGCCCCTGTCTCTATCGTGGGGCCCGTTTCCCCGGCCCCTTCGAGCCTCGGCGTCTACAGAAGCCAGCACAAACATCGAAGCAGCGGCGGTTACGAGGGCAATGCGTTTCATCATGATCTTTTCTCCGTTTTTTTGCGGCCGGCTCACGCTCGCCGCTTTTTCTAAATCGTCTCGTTTTTCGTCGTTATGGGCTCTGCGCAGCGCCATGTTCACCAGGGAGTGGAACGAGCGCCCGCTTCGTATGACCGACTCGAGAAAAAAACCGAGACGCTCGTGCTATCGAACAGCGGCTGGGTAGACAAAACGGTGCGGCGAACCAATATTGTTCAGCATAATCACCAGAAGCGACGGGCATGACACCGATGGGATCGGCTCAACCGTCGCGACGTCGAGAGGAGGAGCCATGGCCCCGAGCATACGCTCCATCGTCGAACGTCAGATTTCTCGATGGTACGCCGAGCAGCGAGCCGCGCAGGAAGCCGCTGAGGACAGATGCACTCCCAAGCCGGTGATCACCGTTTCGCGGCAGCTGGGTAGCGGAGGCGCCGAGATAGCCATGCTGACCGCAAAGCGCTTGGACTGCGAGATCATCGGATGGCGTATCGTCAATCAGATCGCCGAACGCATCGAAGTTCGCCGCGAGATCGTCCACCTGATGGACGAAAAAACGCGCTCCTTGGTCTGGAACTGGTTCAACCAGATGCGCAAGACCCCATCGATGGACGAAAATGAGTACCACGCCCTGCTCCTGGGCACCATTCGGTCGTTCATCGAGCTCGGTTCGGTGGTCATGCTGGGCCGAGGAGCCGGCTTCGTTCAGACCGAGCGGCCCAAGGTGAACGTCCGCATCATCGCTCCCATGGAGAAACGCATCGAGCGCGTCGTCAAGCGCGACGAGTGCAGCCGCTACGAAGCGGTGGCGGCCATCGATCGCAGCGACTCCCAGCGCGCCAAGTTCACAAAGAGACTCTTCGGAGAAGATTGGGGCGACGCGCTCAACTACGACCTCGTCATCAACACCGGGACCATCTCCCCCGTGGCGGCCGCGACAGCTATCGAGACGCTGTGGCTGCGTTTTGTCGGGGAGCTGGAGCATCCAACAAAAGAACGAGAAGGTTGCAACGAGGAGCCGTAGAGCTTCGTGCCCGCCGGGCTCCTTCCGGCGGCGACGCGAGCGATTTTTTCATCGCGCTTTGCACGCTAGGGGAGACAGATGAACGATTCAGTCGAATCATTCGTCCGCAAGCTTCACGATGAAGGCATCCGCGCCGGCCGGGAAGAGGCCGGGCACATCGTAGAAGCCGCGCACGCCGAGGCGCGTCAGATCGTGGAAGCCGCCCACCGCCGCGCCGAAGAGATCGCGCGAGAAGCCCGCGCCGAGTCCGCGCGCATCGAGGAGCAACGGTCGCGGGAGATGACCCTGGCCGCCCGTGACATCGTCTTGGCGCTTCAGACCGCCGTTGAGGATGTCATCGCGGACATCATCGCAAAACAAGCCGCGCGGCCGCTGTCCGAACCGGACTTCATCGTCGAGGCCCTCCAAGGCATCGTCCGAGAGTACGCCGCGACGGACGCCCGCCGCGTGGGCCACATCGAGGTGAACGTCCGAGAGGAGGTAGCCGACCGAGTCTCCAAGGACGTGAGCCGCCTGCTCGCCGGCGCTCTTG
>JAABTR010000463.1 GCA_011389755.1 Deltaproteobacteria bacterium
CATCGAGGTGAACGTCCGAGAGGAGGTAGCCGACCGAGTCTCCAAGGACGTGAGCCGCCTGCTCGCCGGCGCTCTTGCCGGCAACGGGGCTGCGACGCTGGAGGTGCGCGCGACGCTCGAGAAATATGGGTTCGAATACAAGGTGGATGAAGGGACCGTCGAGGTCTCGGCCCGGTCGATGGCCGAGCTGCTCGCGGGCCATGTCAGTCGGGAGCTGCGCCCAGTCTTTACGCAGATCCAAGACCGCTTTCAACCCTTGACGCGAGGGGAGCGTCATGCAGCGATTCGAGTATGAGATCACAGCATTGCCCGCGCTCCCCGCGATCGGCGATGCCCCTTTCATGTCGCCGCGCGAGCTGCGTGATCTTTTGGGCCACACCGCCAAGGTCCGACGCGTCGTGGACGTCATCCTCCTCGCCCACGACCTCGATTTGTTCATTTCCATCCACCAGGGCCAACAGATAGAAGAGACCCCCTTCGTCCTGACGCCGGGGCAACTATCAAAAGAGGCGCCGCTGCCGAGCTTTCTGACCGAGGGGGTCCCCGCCGCACGTGAACTATCTTTTGACGACCTCTGGCAGCGCTACTTTCGCCACGTCGCATCTTTGGGTCTTGTGGCCAAAGCCCACATACTGCCCGCCTGGGCCGGCTTCGAGGTGACCTTGCGCAACGCCCTGGCCGAGCGCCGCAGCCGGTTGGCCGGTCACTCGTTTCCGCCTCCCCTCGTCGCCGAGGAGCTCTGCGACCACCTGGGCTCCATGTCCAAACAGACCGACGCATGGGCCGCGGCCACCGATCCTCTCTCGGCTCAGCAAGCGCTGACGAGCATCCGCAAGACCTGGATCGAGCAGCACCGCCGCTGGTACTCCTTTGCCTTGGACGAAATCGCCGCTTACGCGCTGGAGTGGCTCATCGTGTACCAGGCCCACAAGTGCCACGGCGACCAGGCAGAGGCCTCGCGATGAGTGAAACCGGCCGCATCGCCGCGGTGTTCGGCAACATGGTGACCGCGCACGTGGACACCTTCGCCGTCCTCAACTCTGTGGCGTATTGTCGGCGCCGCGACGGGACCCGTCTGCTCGCCGAAATCATCCGAATAAGTGGAGACGCGGTGGACCTACAGGTCTTCGAGGAGACACGGGGGCTGCGGGTGGGGGACCCGGTGGAGCTCACCGGAAACCTCGTTGAGGCCCAGCTCGGGCCGGGGCTCCTCGGCCGCATCTACGACGGGCTGCAAAACCCGCTGCCCGAGCTCGCGGCAAAGCACGGGACCCACCTGCTGCCCGGGCGATACCTGCCGCCCCTGGACCCACAGACCACGTGGAGGTTCACGCCGAGCGCCTCGGTCGGACAAAAGCTGCGCGCGGGTGGAGCCCTGGGGCACGTCACCGAACACGTGTTCGAGCACCCCATCTGCGTGCCTTTCGGCTGGAGAGGCTCGTGGACGGTTGAAGCGATCACCAGCCCCGGCGACTACGGCTGCGACGCTCGAGTGGCGGTCTTGCGCGGGGAGGAGGACATCCGCCGCGAGGCCACGTTGTGCCAGCGCTGGCCTGTCAAAGTCCCTTTGTGCGTCTGCGACGAGCGGCTTTTGCCCACGGAGCCGCTCGTGACCAAGATCCGAATCGTCGACACGCTCTTTCCGGTCGTCAAGGGGGGCACCTACTGCATCCCCGGACCTTTCGGCGCCGGCAAGACCGTGCTGCAGCACATCACCTCACGGCACGCGGAGATTGACGTGGTCGTTATCGCCGCGTGCGGCGAGCGCGCGGGCGAGGTGGTGGAGCTGCTGCGGGAGTTTCCCGAGCTCACCGACCCCAGAGACGGCCAGAGCCTCATGAAACGCACGATCATCATCTGCAACACCTCTTCGATGCCGGTGGCGGCTCGGGAGGCATCGGTGTACACCGCCGTGACCTTGGCCGAGTACTATAGGCAAATGGGGCTCAACGTCCTGCTTCTCGCGGACTCCACGAGCCGCTGGGCTCAGGCTCTGCGGGAGCTGTCCGGCCGGCTCGAGGAGATCCCCGGCGAGGAGGCCTTCCCCGCGTACCTCGAAAGCCGCATCGCCAACTTCTACGAGCGGGCAGGCGCGATAAGGCTGCACGATGGCCGCGTCGGGTCGCTTACCATCGGCGGCACCGTCTCACCGGCCGGGGGCAACTTCGAAGAGCCGGTCACGCAAGGGACCCTCAAGGTGGTGGGCGCCTTTCACGGACTGTCCCGGGCCCGCAGCGACGCCCGACGATATCCCGCCATCGATCCGATAGAATCGTGGAGCACCTACGAGGGGATCATCTCCCAAGAGGCGCGCGTGCGAGCCGTACGGCTGCTCAAAGACGGCAACGAGATCAAGCAGATGATGGCCGTGGTGGGCGAGGAAGGCACCGGCATCGACGACTTTGCGACGATGCTCGCGGCCGAGCTCTTCGACGCCGTGTTCTTGCAACAAAACGCCTTCGACGACGTGGACGCGGCGAGCGACGCCTCCCGCCAGCGCCTCGTCTTCGACAAGGTTTTCGAGCTCATAGACGCCCAGCTGGTGCTCGACAACAAGGAACACGCCCGCGCCGTCTTCGTCCAAGCCACCGAAATGTTTAAACACTGGAACTACGAGGCGCCCCAGACGCCGGGTTTTGACCAAGCCCTGGCCGAAATTGACGACTTCATCGGTCGAGGGGGGCGCACGTTATGAGAAAGTACCACGACGAGATCACCAGAGTGGCCGGCGCCGTGGTGGAGGTCACCGCGCGGGGCGTGGCCTACGAAGATCTGGCGGTGCTCGATACGCGCCTGGGGACATCCCTCGCCCAGGTGATCCGCGTGGAGGGCGATCACGTGACCCTCCAGGTCTTCGCGGGCACCCAGGGCGTCTCCACGATCGATCGGATCCGTTTTTTGGGGCGCCCCATGCAAGTCCCGTTCACCAAAAACCTGCTCGGTCGCATCTTCGACGGCTCGGGGAAACCCCGCGACGGCCGCTGCGAGCTCCACGACGACGTCATCGACGTGGGCGGCCCATCGGTCAACCCGGTCATCCGCCGCATGCCGGACAAAATGGTGCGCACCGGGATCCCGATGATCGACGTGTTCAACACCCTCGTGGAGTCCCAGAAGCTGCCTATCTTCGCCCCCGCAGGCGAGCCCTACAACCGCTTGCTCAGCCGCATCGGGCTGCAGGCCGACGCCGACGTCATCGTCTTGGGCGGCATCGGCCTGCGCCACGACGACTACCTGATGTTCCGCAAGGCCTTCGAAGAGCACGGCGTCTTGCACCGCACCATCATGTTCGTGCACACCGCCTCGGAGCCCACGGTCGAAGCTCTCCTGGTGCCGGATCTGGCCCTGGCCGTGGGGGAAGCCTTCGCGTTGCAGAAAAACCGCGTGCTCGTCTTGCTCTCCGACATGACCGCCTTTTCCGACGCCCTCAAAGAGGTGGCGATCACCATGGAGCAGATCCCGTCTAACCGCGGCTATCCCGGAGATCTCTACTCCCAGCTCGCGAAGCGCTACGAAAAGGCGGTCGACTTCGAGCACTCGGGCAGCCTGACCGTCTTGTCGGTGACCACCATGCCGGGCGACGACGTGACCCACCCCGTCCCCGACAACACCGGCTACATCACCGAAGGGCAGCTCTACCTGCGCGGCGGCCGCATCGAGCCTTTCGGCAGCCTCAGCCGGCTCAAGCAGCGGGTCAACGGCAAGACCCGGGACGACCACCGGGCCATCATGGACGCCTGCATCCAGCTCTACGCCGCCTGCCTCGAGGCTCGGGAAAAACGCAGCATGGGCTTCGAGATGAGCCCGTGGGACAGCAAGCTGCTGAGCTACGGCGAGCGTTTTGAGAAACAGATCATGGACCTCTCGGTGGACATATCCTTGGAGTCGGCGCTAGACACCTGCTGGGGGATCCTGTCGGCGTGTTTCGAACCGGCGGAGACGGGGATCCTCAGGCGCATCGCGGAGCGCCACTGGCCCGCTGAAAAACCCGCGGAGGCCGTGTGATGGCCGACAAGGTCAAAATGACTCGCCCGGAGCTGCGAACGAGGCGAGATGTCCTCGCCCGCTACGAGCGTTACCTGCCCACCTTGAGCCTCAAACAGCAAAAGCTCCAACTGGCGGTGCTCGAGCATGTGCAACGACTGCACGCGCTCGAAGAGCGGGTCGACAAAAACCGCGACGCACTCAAGAAGTACGATTGCCTCTTCAGTCGGCCTTCGGGCTTCGACATCAAAGGCGCCCGCAAGCCAGCGCGGGTGCTCGAAGGCCGACGAAGCATCGCAGGTGTCGAGCTCCCCTATCTCGAGAGCGCTCAGTTCGACGAACCGTCCTACAGCTTTTTTTCGACCGCTCCCTGGACCGAATCCGCGATCGCCCTTGGCCGCGAGCTCGAGCGCAGTACCATCGAACGGAACGTGGCCCGCCGTCGCCTCGACCGCCTGCGACGGGAGCTGCGCAGGGTCAATCAGCGGTTGAACCTCTTCGAAAAGGTCATGATCCCCAAGACCCGGGA
>JAABTR010000464.1 GCA_011389755.1 Deltaproteobacteria bacterium
GCGATCCGAAAAATCCGCATCTACCTGGGCGACGAACAGACCGCCGCTGTGGGCCGCGCCAAGATCGCCAAAGCCAAGCAGTCCCAAAAAAAAGACCGCCGCGGCGCCCATGCAGGCGGGTCGGAGGCGAAGCCGTGATCGAGCCGATGAAAAAAGCCTTCGTGGCGACCTCGTCGGCTGACGAACAAAAGCTCCTGACGGCGCTGCGCGCAGCGGGGGTGGTGCATCTTCGCCCTTCACGGGGTAAAGAGGGGACCTGGAGCCACACCGACATCGACCGAGCGCTCAGCCGTGCCCGAAAGGCGCACCGGATCCTCGAGCGGTACGGCGCTCATCAAAGCGCAACCCACGGACCGTTCGAACCCAACCTCGTCGACGAAGTCATCGCCCTCGAGCAGCAGCTCGAAGACGCCTTTGCAGAGATCGCCGCGGCGCGCGCCCAGCTCGAGCAGATGGGGCCGTGGGCGCTTTTCGACGATGACTTCCTCGGGGCCTTGGCAGAGCGCGGCCGGAGGCTCAGCATCTTCCAGGTTCCCAAAAAGATGCCCTTCGACCTCGAT
>JAABTR010000465.1 GCA_011389755.1 Deltaproteobacteria bacterium
GGCTTCGGCGTGGAGCGAGCGGTCACTGTTCAGGGTCGAAGTTTTTTTTTGACCGCTCACAAGACCCTCGTCCCCAGGCAGGACACCCGGCTCTCCGGACGCGTGAGCACCTACCGGGGGATCCCCCTCGAGGATCGAAGGCCCTGGCCCGTCGGCTGGATCACGAGCAAAAAGGCCTTCGCCTACAAACGAGCGACGACCTCTCGGGCGCATCTCATAGGCGGCGCCCAGAGGTACACCCCTTTTGAGTACCTCGAAGAAATTGGGACGGCGATACGCTTTGACGACGGCGCATTCCTGCGAAAACGAGACGTCCGCGTGGCGCGCCCGACCGCTCGACCCGAATCCGTCGGGCCGGGTGAAAAATGGATCGACGTCGACGTGTCCGAGCAGATCTTGACCGCCTACGTTGGAGACGAACCCGTCTACGCCGCGCTCGTCTCAACAGGGCGAGGAGGCGCCTCAAAGACCGTCAAGGGCGAGTGGCGGATTTGGGCCAAGGTGGCCGCCATCGCCATGGACAACACCGACGATCCGCCCGAGGAGGCTTTTGCAGAAGATTCCGACGAAATCTACAATCCAATCCTCGAGGAGATCGCCGAAGAGCCCCTGCCACGGCGCGCCTACAGCCTGCACGAGGTGCCCTGGACACAGTTCTTCTTCGAAGGCTATGCGCTGCACGGCGTCTACTGGCACGACGGCTTCGGTCACCGCCGCAGCCACGGCTGCGTCAACCTATCCCCACGAGTGGCCCGCTGGCTCTTCGACTGGACCAGGCCCCATCTGCCGGAGGGGTTTTGGGCCATCCATGCAACTTCCGAGGATCCGGGCACCTTGGTTCGGGTGAGATGAGGCTTCACCTCGTGACCCATTGGCGTATAGAATTATCTGTCATGCGCAACCTTCGAACCATCGCAACGGCCCTGTGCATCGCCTGGGCGCTGCCGAGTTGCACCGAGTCCCGCGAGGTTCCGGGCTCGCAGCCGGTTTTGTCGCCCGGTCACTTCGCGGTGTCCCAAGAAGAGCTCGCGGCCCGAGTCGACGGGGTCCCCATCACGCTGGGCGACGTTCGTTCTATCATGTCGGAGCACCCCGAACCGCTCACCTCGCAGCAGGCGCTGGAGGTGGCAATACGCACCGAGCTGCTGGCGGCGCTGGCGAAAAAAAGAGGTTACGAGAGCTCCGACGAGGCGAAGAGCGCCCGCCGGGCCGCCATGGCCAGGGTGCTTCTCGAGCGCCGCATCGGCGAGGGGCTCGGCCCCAGCGACGTGCCGGTCGAGGTCGTCAAAAACACCTATGAACGCCAAAAAGAGCGCTTCGTTCACGGGGTCCAGCGCAGGGTTGCCCACATCCTCGTGCGGGGGAAAAAGGATCTCGACGGGGCGCGCAGGCTGGCCGAGCAAATCTACGCGGCCGCGCAAGGGGCCGGGTCCCTCGAGGCGTTCGAAGGGGTCTACGAAGATTTCGCCGCCCAGAACAACAAAAAAGGGATCAAACTCGAGACGCTTTTGCCGTTCGACAAAAATAGCAAAAACCTTGTCTTTGAGTTCGTCGGCGCAACCTTCGCGGTCCCCAAGGTCGGGATGGTCTCCAAGCCGGCGCTGACGGAATTCGGCTACCACGTCATCTTCGTCATCGAGGAGCTGCCAGCGCAGAATGTCTCTTTCGAAGAGGCCAGGCCCAAGCTCGAAGAGGCGCTCTTGCCAGAGCTCAAGAGGAGGCGCGCTCGGCAGCTGGAGCACAGCCTGAAAAAAGAGGGAGACGTTTTCATCTTCGAGGACGTCCTGCCCTTGTTGGAGGCGACGCCGTGAGCCGCTCCTCGGGGAAACCGGACTCTTCGGAGCCTGCGCAGCGCGACATGGACAAGTCGCCCTTCGCCGCAATCATCGGGCGTCTGCGTGAAAATTTTAGAGGTGTGGAGGCCGCCGCGTTCTTCGACAGTGAGGGCGAGACCATCGACTACGACGGGGAGCTCGATCCCTTTGCGACACGCCTTCTGGCCGCTCACCACGGGGTGATATACTCTTCTTTCCAGTCAAGGCTCGACTGGCTGCACCTCGGACGCATCGATTCCTTCGAGATCCGAACCAGCGAACGGGAGACCCTCACTCTGCCAGTCGCGGAAGATTTCTATCTCATGGTGGTCATGCAGGCAGGAGCGAGCTCTGTGCAGCTTCGGGCTGCCATCGAGGAGGTGGCTTTGGCCCTGCACGAAGAGGCCGGGTTTTAAAAGCGAACCCTTAGGACATGGTGTCCCGGCCCCGGGCCACGGCGACCAACTGCCCCCCCGAGGGCAAAACCCTCAGGGCCGTCGCCGTGTCCGCCAGGTCGGCTTCTATGACAGTGCGGCACGGACAGATGAGGACCTCACCGGCGGGCAGCGAACGTCTCATGGGCTCGATGGAAATGCGGTAGCGGCGCCGGCGGGCGTTGTCGATGAGGGGCCATAGCTTCTCGTTGGCGTCCCCCTCCTTGGCCGACAGCATGGCGTAGCCGATGTCCTCGTACTGACCGGACTCAGTCTCCACCTGACACCAAAACCGCACCGCATCGATGAGTGGATCTCTTTCGATGGACTGGCGCAAAACAGCGAGCCTCGTCATCAAGGACTCGGGATCCACGTAGCTCAGCACACAAACGTGGGACCTCGCCGCGAGTCGGTCCTTCTTGCCGGCGCGCTGCGCCTCTCCGATGCCCGCCGAGCCGGCGGGCGAGAACGTCACAGCCAAATCGCACCCACCCAGAAGATCTTCGGCGTCGGCCTCGCTCAGAGCCAACCCGAGGCTCGGGCGGTTGTGCACCACTACCTGGACGTCCACGCCGTTTTTGGCCCCGGCCCCTTTGAGCACGCTGCGCACGAGCGTCCCGAGCCCCGAAGCCGGCGTGGAGAAAGAGACGTGGACAAACGACAGCGCGCTGATGTGCTCCTTGAGCAGGGGCATGATCCCCGCCGCGGCGCGGGCGCCATCCCCTCCGCCGAAGCGATCCATGAACACCACGACCGGGTGTGCGGAGAGCTTCTTTTCGACGAGGAGCTTTGCCAGCGCTTCGAACAAAAGCTTCTGGGGAACCATCCGCTCGAGAGGATCGCTGCCGAGCAACCCGCGGACGTGCTTGGTCCGCTCATGCCACGAAGGCGCGATGCTTCGGAGCGCTTCCGAAAAAGCGCCGGAGGTTCTCTGTGCGGGGTCGCGCATCAGATGAGCTTCTTCGTCCACAAGATGGCGTCCACCGGCTCCTTGCTGCCCTCCGGCATGAACTGCCGAGCCATCCAGCCCGTGCTGCGGAAACCGGCGCTGGCGAACACGTTGTTGAGGCCGACGTCGTCCCCGCACACCAAGGAGAACACCGAGACCGCGCCCAAGACCGCCAGCTGATCGATCGCCTCGACCACTCCGGCTCGGATCAAGGACTGATCGGCCTTGTTGCTGGGCGAAAAGAGCACCTCGAGCTTGGCGTTGCCGAAGCAGTCTTGGTATTCGGCGCCGATGATGTTGACCTGCTTGGTCCGCTTGTTGGTCACGGCGAAGTGGAAAAACTCGACCTCCCGGGAGAACTGATTGAACACCGGGGGCATGGCGTCTTGGTCGGGCACCTGGGGGCTATCGTTGGTCTTTTTGGCCTTGCCTTTTTCGGTCAGCCGCTCGATCTCGGCCCGCACGAGCTCCACCGCGGTCTCCTCCTCGATCTGCTCGACTTTGACCATCGGGGGCTTCTGATCGGCGAGCGCCTTGGAGGATGTCTTGAGATCATTGATGAACTCGACGTTCCGCTCGATCTTCATCGGTTCTTCTTTGGTCCGCTCCGCGTCGTAGACCTTGCTCATGATGTAGGCGTCCGAGCGCTTGTAGTAGCCTGGGATGGAACCCTCGCGCACGTACCCGACCCGCTGCCAGCCCGTCATGTCATCCCGCTCGATGAGCGTGAAGACTTTTCGCATCCCTTCGGAGGTCAGCACCCGCTCTAAGTAGTTGTGTTTGGCCTGAAAGTTGCCGCCGCGAAAATCGACGACGCGCAGCGTGCGGTTCGACGAATCGAACAATAAGCTGCAAAAAATATCCTCGTTGCGGACCATTCGCTCGGTCAATCTCTTGGCGCTGCGACTCTTCATGCTGTCCATTGACGCGACTCCTTCACATGACCCCCGCCTGAAAAATTCAGGCACCTTACTTAGCACTTAACCGCTCCACCATCAATTGCACTTCGACGGGTCTGCCCGCGCCCCGGCGCTTTAGGTCGAGAGCGGGTCTAACAGCCCCTCGAGACGACCGGCGACTTCCTGGGCCCTCGGCTCGACCCACTCGAGCCCCTTTTCCTTGCGAAACCACGTCATCTGGCGTTTCGCGAACCGCCTGGTGTCCGTCTTGATCTTCTCCACGGCCGCCTCCAGGGACAACTCTTGTCTCAGATACTCAACGAGCCTCTTGTAGCCCAGCCCCTGCATCGGTTTGCAGGTCGGCGAGCAGCCGGCTGCCAGGAGTCCTTCGACCTCTCCGAGAAATCCCGCGGCCATCATGGCGTCGACCCGGGCGTCGATGATTTGACACAGCTCGTCCCGCGGCCGCAAAACGCCGAGGAAGACGGCTCGGTAGCGCCACTTGTCAAAACCGTGCTCCCGCTGCCACGTGGACATGGGGATCCCGCTGACCTCATAGACCTCGAGGGCTCTTCCGATCCGGACGCCGTCGTTGGGGTGGAGCCGCGAGGCCGCAACCGGGTCCACCGCCGCGAGCCGCGCGTGCATCGCAGCCCACCCTTCGCGTTTCGCCTCTTCGAGCACACCTGAGCGCACCGCGGCGTCCGCGGGAGGCGCCGCGTGCAGGCCGTGCAGCAAGGCCCTCAGGTACAGCCCGGTCCCTCCCACCACGAGGACACCACGACCGCGACCCGAGATCTGTGAGATGGCCGCGTCGGCCTCTCGAACATAACGAGCCGCATCGAACGGCTCGTCCGGCTGGGCGACGTCGATGAGGTGGTGGCGCACACCCGAGAGCTCCTGGGCGCTGGGCTTGGCAGCGCCGATATCGAAGCCGCGAAAGACCTGCATCGAGTCCGCGCCCACGATCTCGCAGCTCAAGCGCTGGGCCAGCTCGACGGCCAAGCGGGTCTTTCCGCTCGCCGTGGGACCGGCGATCACTCCGATGACAGGCGCCTTCTCGAGGGAGGCCACCGCTCACCCTCTCCCGACGCGCCTGCGGATCTCCTTCCAGGGAATCCGCGCCAAGATGGGGCGCCCGTGGGGGCAATGACCGGCGTTATCGACACCGTCGAGCTGCTCGAGCAAGGCGTGCACTTCGGACGCCGCGACCTGCCGGCCGCCGCGGATGGAGCTGTGACAGGCCATGGTGGCCAAGGCGAGCTCATGGGCGTCGCCGCGAGAGCCCTGCCTGCCCTCCTCGAGGGCCATGACCATGTCCGCTAAGAGCCTCTCCGGCGAGGTCATCACGAGCTCGGCGGGCACGGCGTGGACCGCGACGCGGTCCGGGCCTGACCGGGCGATCTCCAAACCGAGGCTTAAAAGTTCGTTCGACATCTCGCAGATGCGCTCAGCCTCGGCCGGCCCCAGGTCCACGTTGTGGGGCATGAGCAGCTTCTGGGACCTGACCCCACCTGCGCCGAGCTGCTGCCGGAGCTTCTCAAAGGTCACCCGCTCGTGAGCGGCGTGCTGATCCATGACCACCAAGTCGTCCTCGTCGTCCAAGAGCAAAAACATCTCCTTGCCTTGTCCGATGTACCGCAGGTCCGAGAAGCTCCCGCGCGTGTGTTGGGGATCGCCGACATTGGACCACTGAAGCTGGGTCCGAACGCCGACTTCGTCGCTCGCCGCTGGGCTTTTGGGATCGACGAACATTCGCTCCCCGGGCTCGCCTCCGACGCGCGCGCTGTTCTCACACTCTAAGGCGCCGTCTTCTTCCGAATGGGGCTGGCCTTCCTGGGATGAGACCTCAACATCCCGGCCGGCAGTGACGGGGCGCGGGGCACCGAACATGTTCTGGCTTTGAGGAACCGGGATGAGCTTGCGCTTGAAGGTCCCGCCCGAGCCGGGTCCCCTGGAAAGGAAGGGGTTCTCCCCACCGCCCTCGGCCTTCGGCTCTTTGACCTCGCTCCTCGCGTCCTTGGGAAAGGACCAGATCGCGCGGCCCACCATCTCGCCCACCACCCGGCGCACGGCGCTGTAGACCGCTTGAGAGTCCGCGAATCGCACCTCGGTCTTTTGGGGATGCACATTCACGTCGAAGCTGCCCTCGGGCATCTCGAGAGCCAAGAGCCCCACCGGGTAGCGCCCGTGCTCGAGAGTCCCGGCGAAGGCCTGGGTGACCGCGGCGAGCAGGGTGCGATCCCTCATGAAGCGCCGATTGACGTAGGTGTAGAGCGATCCGGCCCCGGCCCTGGCTCTCTCCGGCGGCCCCAGGATCGCCAGCACCTCGATCCCCGAATCGCTGCCCTGGCTGCGGACCAGCGTCTCCTTGCCGAACATCGCCATCACCCGCTCTTCGGTGCGCTCCACCCGGGGCATGCTGCGCATCGTCCGCCCGTTGGAGGTCATCTTGAACGATACGTCGGGCCGCAGCGCGGCCAGCCGCACCAGCGCCTCGCCGCAGTGACTCGCCTCGGTGGTCTCCTTTTTGAGGAACTTGAGCCGGGCCGGGGTGTTGAAGAACAGCTCCCGCACCTCGAGCTCGGTGCCCACCGGGCATCCCGCCTGGCGCCTTTGCACCACCTCGCCCGCCTCGAGCTGCAACAAAGTCCCGCCCACGTCACCCTCGGTCCGGGTCCGGACCGTTATCTTGGAGACCGACGCGACCGAGGGCAGCGCCTCCCCGCGAAAGCCGTACGTCGTCACGCCGTCCAGGTCCGACAGCGCGCGGATCTTGCTGGTCGCGTGCCGCAAAAAAGCCTTCTCGAGCTCCTGTGCGGCGATGCCCTCTCCGTCATCGAGCACCCTCAGGCGCCGGGCCCCTCCGCCTTCGATGTCGAGCTGGATTTTGGTGGCGCCGGCGTCTAGGCTGTTCTCCACCAGCTCCTTGACCACCGAGCCGGGCCGCTCGACCACCTCGCCCGCCGCTATCTGATCGGCCACCAACCTGTCCAGCACGTCGATCTTCGCGCTCGCCATCGAACATAATCCTTTCGCTTCCCCCTTTAACGAGTTTTCTCATCGGACGGCAGCCCGGCGCAAGCCCCATAAAAATCGCCGAAAGCGCGGGCGGGGTTTTGTGTGGGGATCGACCGCGATTCACTTGGTCATGAGCGCCTTGGCTCTTTCGAGGAGCGCGGGGTCGGTCTGCTCTCGAACTTTCTTACACTCCTGAACGTTCTTCATCCCGTAGCTCATATCCATGCATTTCTGCATAGGTTCTGGGAACGCGTGGCAGACCTCGAGGTA
>JAABTR010000466.1 GCA_011389755.1 Deltaproteobacteria bacterium
CATCTTAGTGTGTTAAAGAAGTGCTACGCACAAAAACGAAGCGGCACGACCTGTGCCTTTTTGGTGGTAGCTCCCCATCCAAGCACCGATGCCGCGTTGCAAACCATGAAAACGACCGAAAAACAGCCTTTTCGGGCGTTGTACGTGAGCACTTATGGCAGAGTAAGGCGGGTCAACAAAGTGACGACGCTGGGGCGCCTGGATGCGGGTGCGGCGCGGCAGCCCAGGCCGTCTTGGCCGTGGGCCAGATCCGGTGGCGGGCCGGAGTCGGCTCGTCGCTTGTCCTGGTCGGGCGTGCGGATGCTGGCCACCGTGGCGGGGGGATCGCTCACGGAGGTGGACTCAGAGCGTCCATTTTTGTCGGGGTCCTTGCCGACGCACATGCCGGGCTCTCTTAGGGCGCGGGTTTTGCAGGCGGCCCCTTCGGGGCAGTCTTCGCCTGTGTCACAGGTGACGGCGCAGTAGCTGTCGCCGTCCTCGTCCACGAGGGCGCAGCGTTCGCCTCCCGGCGCGATGT
This sequence comes from Deltaproteobacteria bacterium, assembly GCA_011389755.1. Taxonomy (GTDB): domain Bacteria; phylum Myxococcota_A; class Polyangia; order JAAYKL01; family JAAYKL01; genus JAABTR01. Next base: position 518 of record JAABTR010000466.1, read on the forward strand.
CGCTGCAGCTGCTCGTGACCGCCCCGGGGCAGCAGGGCGAGGCGCAGATGCCGTAGTCGCTGCTGCCGAACCCTTCCACGGCGACGCAGGAGAGATCGCCCGGGCACTCGGGCAGGTTCGGTCCGCAGGCCATGCCCCAGTCTTTCACCGGCTCGGCCGTGCACCGATCGCAGATCCCGCCTGCCATCTCACCGGTCAGCTCATAAAGCGCGTCGGAGAAAAAGGCGCAATATCCCAAAATGTTCACCGCGTAGGCGCCCGAGTCCGGAGAGCATTTTTCCACCGGCCCAAAGGAGGTGACGCCGGTGACGACCCACCTGCCGTCCTGGAGGGTCAGAAGGGGCCCGCCGGAGTCGCCTTGGCAGGCATTTGAGGGGGTCCCGGTTTCGATGAGGGTGGGGCCGATCTTCAGCAGCGTCGTGGCGCCGGCCCGGTGCACTCCCATGCGGCCGTCGTCTTTTGCGTCGCCGTACCCGACGAGCCTGCCCTCGCTGGCGACCAGCGGAGCCGGGAGGCGCCGAAGGCCGTAGGACGGTAGATCCTCTGCGGGGCGGTCGAGCAGAATAAGGGCCAAGTCCGCGTGGCTGTCTTTGAATTTCCCGTTCCAGTCCGGGTGCACGATGATGCGCTCGGCCTTGGCGACGAAGCGAGAGTCTTTGGAGACGTTCGCTCCGGCGTAGATGACGATGCTCTCGGGTTCCACGGTGAAGTCGAAGTCGTAGCCGTGCTCGTGGTAGCGCATGCAGTGTCCGGCGGTGAGCACCACTTCGGGCGCGATGAGGGTCCCAGAGCAGATGCCCTCATGCCCGATACGGATGGCGATGACGCCCTGCCAGGTTTGGAAATCGGTCTCTTCGCCCCCGACGATGCCGCGTTCAAAGGTCACACCCGATTGAGAGGCGGGCGGCGCCAGCGCTTCTCGCGTGGGGATCGGCTCCTCGATCGGTTCGCAGGCGAACGTGAGTCCAACGAGAACGGCGACCGGGAGAATATTTAGAAGGTTGTGTGCTTTCATCGGTCCTCTTTCTCTCGCAGAAAAAAGCGCACAATTGCCCGGACTCATCGGTACGCGCTCAGGCCGACAAGAGGGATGGCGTTGTGTGTCTCTTTGCTTAAGTGAGGGTTTTGCCCCAAAATCTCGGCTCGACCCTAGGGTGTCCTACTACGGCTGATGCTTGAATTCAATGGAAAAATGACGGGCCGAGGCTAAAAACCGAAAGACTTACAGATAGTTATGATACAAGCAAAATTATATGTAAATACTGGAAAAAAGTAAAGGCTATTTTTTTGACGATTGGGGGCAGGGGAAGATGGGCGCTCCTCAGGCGAAGCGGTGCGAGGTGCGCGGCGAAGTGTAGGAGCAAAAGTTAAACGTCGTCTTGCTCGAGGAGACCGAGCTTTGTGAGCTGGCCGATGACTTGACTCTTTTCGATCGGCTTGACGAGATACGCGTCGCACTGATTTCGAAACGCGTTCATGACGTCTTGCGGGTCGTCGACAGCGGTGACCATCACGACGCGGACACGCCTTTTTCTGTCGGTCTCTGCGTCGTCTTCGATGGTCCGGATCTCGCGCAGGACGCCGTGTCCGTCGAGTCCGGGCATCATGATATCCAAGAAGACGAGGTCGAATTTGTCGTTGCTCTCGAACGCGATCCCAAAGGCGTCTATCGCCTCGGACCCGCTGGTCGCCAGCTCACAGCGCCCGTAGGATGACAAGATACCCTCGAGAATCTTGGCGCTGGCCACGTCGTCGTCTACTATGAGAATCTTCATCGGTCACACTCCATCGCCGCGGTTTTCAGAAAGGGCGCGCCGAGCGGCCCCCACGCTTTTTTAAAGCGATTCCAACGAAGCGCAAGCCGAGTTTTGCAAGTTTATCCCATCCCCGGACGTGCCGCGCGCCGTGAGCGCGGTAGATTTAACGCGCGTGATTTTTTTGGGGCGCCTTGCTTGAGAGGAATCGGGCAAATTGGGGCGAGGTCTGCTCAAAAAAATCGACAATAGGGCGGCTCGGATTGAAGATCCCGGCTCGAAAACGCGTATCATTAACTGGTGACGATGCGGTTGACGACAAAAACCCCGCTTGGCGAAGCAACGACAAAAACGATTTTGAGCGCGTCGCAGGTGCTGAAACGACAAGCTGAATGGAGCGAGACATGAGAAAAATGACGCTGAAGTTTTTGACGGCGATGAGTGTGATGGCCTCTATGTGGCTCATGGCCGGGACGACGACCGCCGCAGAGCTCTCAGGGGTCACGTTCGACGAAACGGTGGAGGTCGGCGGCAAGAAGCTCTCGCTCAACGGGATGGGAGTCAGGCAGGGGACGCGGTTTCGCGTCAAAGGGTACATCGCGGGGCTTTACCTGGAGGAAAAGACCGCAAACTCTCGCAGCATCCTGCGCAGCCGGGGCGTCAAGTACCTGGAGCTCAAGTTCGTCCGTAACGTCAACAAGCACACCGTGATCGAAGCGTGGGACGAAGGCTTCGAGAAAAATGCGGGCGACTCGATGCCCAAGATAAAAGACGACATCAAGAAGCTCAAAGGCTGGATGAGCGGCGTCGGTTCGGGCGAGTCGTTCTCTTTTGCCTACATTCCGGGTCAGGGCCTGGAGGTGAAGGTCAAGGGCAAGACAAAGGGCGTCATCCCGGGAGAGGACTTCGCGCGGGTCTTCTTCGCCATCTGGATAGGGGATCACCCGGTGAGCGCAAAGCTCAAATCGGGCTTGCTCGGTCGCTCCGCCAAGTAGCTCTCAAATGACTTACAGTTTCGCCCCTCACAGGGCACTCCTCCCCTCCCCTCCCCTCGAGTTTTGTTAACCTAGAAGCTGTGTCCCCCATGCGGGTCACCGCGTCCATCGGATGGACGCCTCTGGGACTGTGGGGTATTCTTGACGCGTTGAGTCCAAACATAACGAAGGAGATAGTATGTACGGGTTACGTGCTTTTTGCGTTGCGGCCTTTGCGTTCGCGGGGGCTGGTTGTGATTCGGTAGCGATCCCCTTTTTTCAAGACGGTGAGCCGGCGGCGCCCGCTCCCGCCGCGCTCCCGCCCGCGGGTCCGGCAGCGGCGCCCGCGACCCCGATGATCCCGGCGACCCCCATCGCCCCGGTGGCGGCGCAGCCGGCGGACTCTGACAAGGGAGACGTCGAGGCGGAGCCCCGCGGCGCGGTCGCTGCCGAGACCACGGACAAAAAAGAGGTCGGGGCCGATGAGAAGAAAATCTCTAAGAAGAAAAAACCCAAAAAAGCGCCCGAGGGCGCTGCCGGTAAGAGCGTCCCGGTTCAGACCAAGGCCGTCGTCAAAGGAAACCTCTCTGCCGGTCAGGTGGGACTGAAAAAGTTGGGGACGATCAAGCTGAAAAAAGCCGGAGACTCTTCTGAGCCGAAGTGACGGCTTTTAGCTGAGCGTCTTGTCGATCATGCTGACGAAGTAGTCCTTGGACCGCAGGCCGACCACGGTCTGCTTGGCGGACCCGTCGTCGAACAGCGCCAGGGTCGGGATGGAGCGGATGCCCATCTCGGAGGCGACCCGCGGGTTCTCATCCACGTTCACCTTTACGAACTTGACCTTCCCCGAGTACTGCTCGGAGAGCTCCTCGAGGATCGGGGTGACCATCCGGCAAGGTCCGCACCACGGCGCCCAGAAGTCGACGAGGACGGGGATTTCGCTGGTCTTGACGTCTTTTTCAAACGTCGCATCGGTCACGTTTTGAATTTTTGAACTCATCCGCAAAACCCTCCTTGGATACAGCGGTGTTTTTAGTGAGAGACGTTTCTTTTTTTTTAGAATCTCGACTCTTTGCGAAAGTTAACCAATCGATCGGCTCGCGCAACAATGTCCGGCTTGATTCCGTCTCCCGTTCGCCTCATATTGCACCGGCCATGTCTGAAGAAAAGATCCTCGTCAAGGGCGCCCGAGAGCACAACCTGCGCATCGAACATCTCGAGATTCCCAAGTACCGCCTGGTGGTCTTCACGGGCGTCTCCGGCTCGGGCAAATCGTCGCTGGCCTTCGATACGCTCTACGCAGAGGGGCAAAGGCGCTACGTCGAGTCGCTCTCCGCGTACGCGCGGCAGTTCCTGGGGCAGCTGGACAAACCGAAGTACGACAAGCTCTCGGGGCTGTCGCCCACCATCGCCATCGAACAAAAGGCCGCCTCCAACAACCCCCGCTCCACCGTGGGGACGATCACCGAGGTGTATGACTACATGCGCGTCCTGTGGGCGCGGGTCGGCACGCAGCGCTGTCACATCTGCGGCGGGGTCGTCGAGGCGATGACCTCGGAGCAGCTCGTCGACGAGATCCAGCACCTGCCCGAGGGGACGCGGGCCATGCTCCTTTCGCCCCTCGTGGTCAACCGAAAAGGGGAGCACAAGGACGTGATGACCCAGGCCGCCGAGCGCGGCTACGTGCGCATGCGCATCGACGGCGAGGAACACCGGCTCGACGAAGAGCTGCCCCAGCTGGCCAAGACCTACAAACACACCCTGGAGCTCATCGTCGATCGCGTCGTCGTGGGTCGGACCGACGCGGTGCGCCTGTCCGACTCGGTAGAGACCGCGGTCAAGGAGTCGAGCGGCGAGCTGGTGGTGATGCTGGAAGACGGCGAGCAGCGCCGCTACTCCACCGATCGCTACTGCGTCGAGTGCAAGGTGGGCTTCCCCGAGCTGTCGCCCCAGTCGTTCTCGTTCAACACGCCTCTGGGGGCGTGCTCGGCGTGTAACGGGCTCGGGACGCGCTTGGAGATCGACCCCGAGCTCATCGTGCCCAACCCGAGCCTCTCCATCAGGCAGGGGGCGGTAAGGCCCTGGGCCAAGATGATGGAGAAGGGCTCGGGCTGGAACGTGTCCATCTTCGAGTCGCTGGGCAAAGAGATGGGGATCTCCCTGGACGCGCCGTGGAGCGCGCTGCCGCAGTGGCAGCGAGAGACGGTGCTCTACGGATCCGGCAGGGAGCGCATCCGGGTCGAGCATCGGGGCAAGAGCTCGTCGCATTCGTTCTCCATGAGGTTCGAGGGCGTGGCCAACACCTTGTTGCGCCGCCTGCACCAGACCGGCTCCGAGGACATGCGGGACTACTACCGGCAGTTCTTGGCGGATGTTCCCTGCACCGAGTGCCAAGGCGCGCGGCTGCGGCCCGAGTCCCGCGCTGTCGAGGTCGCGGGTCATGGGATCCACGACATCACCCACATGAGCGTGAGCGAGGCCCGGGGCTTCTTCAGGCGGCTGCGGCTCGAGGGCGCGCGGGAGACCGTGGCCGCGGAGCTGCGCAAAGAGATCGGCGCGCGGCTGGGCTTCCTCGACAACGTGGGGCTGTCCTACCTGACCCTCGATCGCTTGGGGCCTTCGCTCTCGGGCGGGGAGGCGCAGCGCATCCGGCTCGCCAGCCAGCTGGGAGCGGAGCTCTCCGGGGTCATGTACGTGCTCGACGAGCCCTCGATCGGGCTGCACCCCCGGGACGGCGAGAAGCTGCTCGACGCCCTCGTGGGCCTGCGGGATCTGGGCAACACGGTCATCGTGGTGGAGCACGACATGGAGACCATCGAGCGGGCCGACTACCTGGTGGACTTCGGGCCCGGCGCCGGGAACGCGGGCGGCCGGGTGGTGAGCCAGGGGACCCCGGCCGAGGTGAAGGCGGACCCTGAGTCGCTGACGGGCCGGTTCCTGTGCGGCGAGGAGCGCATCGAGATCCCGGCGACGCGCCGCCGCCGCCGTGAGACTTTGTCGCTGCGCGGGGCGTCCCTCAACAACCTCCAAAACGTCGACGTCGATCTTCCGTTGGGGGTCTTCACCGTGTTCACCGGCGTCTCAGGGGCCGGGAAGAGCTCGCTGGTGACCCAGACTCTGTTGCCGGCGCTACAAAGGCAGCTCCACGGCGCCGCCATCCATCCGGGCCCTTACCGGGAGCTCCTGGGCACCGAGCACATCGACAAGGTGATCCACATCGATCAGAAGCCGATCGGCCGCACGCCGCGCTCCAACCCGGCCACCTACACCAAGGCCTTTGACGATATCCGCGCGCTCATGGCCCAGCTGCCCCAGTCCCGAGCCTACGGCTACGATCCGGGGCGGTTCAGCTTCAACGTGCGCGGCGGCCGCTGCGAGGCATGCGGCGGCGCCGGCGTCAAGAAAGTGGAGATGCACTTCTTGGCGGACGTCTACGTGCCGTGCGAGGTCTGTCACGGTCAACGATATAACGAAGCCACGCTCAGGGTGCGGTTCAAGGGGCGCAACATCCGCGAGCTCCTCGACACCACGGTGGACGAAGCCGCCGAGCTGTTTTCCGGGTATCCGAGGCTCACGCGAATTTTGAAAACACTCAAGGACGTGGGCATGGGCTATGTGCACCTGGGCCAGCCCGCCACCACGCTCTCCGGCGGAGAGGCCCAGCGCATCAAGCTCAGCAGAGAGCTCGCCAAACGGGGCACGGGCCGGACCTTGTACGTGCTCGACGAGCCCACCACGGGGCTGCACTTCGACGACATCAGAAAGCTCCTGGCGGTCTTGCAGCGCCTTGTGGATCAGGGCAACACGGTGGTGGTCATCGAGCACAACCTGGAGGTCGTCAAGTGCGCCGACTGGATCGTCGACCTGGGCCCGGAAGGGGGCGCCGGCGGCGGGCGGATCATCGCCCGGGGGACCCCCGAGCAGCTCATCGCGCGCAAGAGATCTTACACCGGTCAGTATCTCAAGCGCGCGCTCTGAGCCTCCTTCGCCTCACCGCGTCTCGTGTCCGGTTCGGCCATCGCCTCGGGGGATCCCGAGGGGCGCGGGCGAGCACGTGCGCTTGAGACTTTTCGGTTTAATCTT